>NZ_JBJHAL010000012.1:0-121727 GCF_054050995.1 Blastococcus sp. SYSU DS1021
AACCCGGAAGCTAAGCCTCTCAGCGCCGATGGTACTGCCCTGGAGACGGGGTGGGAGAGTAGGACGCCGCCGGACAACCATTCCCGAAGGGGCCCCAGCATTCGTGCTGGGGCCCCTTCGTCGTTCCTCCCTCACCGCGCCGGCCCCCGCGCACGGCGCCTCTCCGCACGTCGCGGAGGAGCCGGCAGGGGCGGCGGGTCACCGGTCGTCTGCCCGGGTCAGCGCCGGGGGCGGGGCTCCTTCGTGGTGGCGCCGACGTTGTCGGCGAGCCACGCGTTCAGCCGGCCCAGGTCCCGCCAGGCGGCGCGAACCCGGTCGACGGCCTCCCGGGTGTGCAGCCAGTCCTCCGGCGTCCACCGGCGGGTGGCGTGCAGCGCCTTGTGCCTGAGCAGCTCGATGCGGGGATCCGCAGCCGAGTACCCGGCCGGGACCCGCACCAGGCGGTCACCCTCGATCTCCCAGCCGGCGGTGCGCAGGCGGGACACCTCGGCCTCCAGGCGGGGCCCCTGCACCGGGTCGGCCACCGCCCGCCGGTACCTCGCCACCTGGTCGGACTCCAGGCGCCAGGCGCCGCCCGAGACGGACAGCCCGTCGGCGGAGATCTGGACGTACCAGGCGCCCGCGCCGCGCCCCTCCGGGTTGACGACGGCGCCCTGGTGGGTCTTGTAGGGGGTCTTGTCGTGGCTGAACCGGACGTCGCGGTACGGGCGGAAGACCTTCACCGTCCCGAACTCGGGCGCCAGCTCCTCGACCAGCGCGGTCATCGGTGCGCGGACGTGGGCGTCGTAGTCGGCGCGGTGCGCGGTCCAGTAGGCCTTGCTGTTGTCGGCCTCGAGCCCCTCGTAGAAGACCAGTCCCTCGTCCGGGAAACCGTCGAAGGTCATCGGTCCATGTCCTCCTCGTCCAGCGCGACGTGCCAGCGCAGCTCCCGCAGAGGTGCTGCCCCGGTGTCCAGCGTGCGCGCCCACCCGTCGGGCGCCCAACCCGCCGATGAGTAGAAGTCGGCGGACGCCCGGTCGGATTCCGCGAGCCACACCTGGAGCCGGGCGGTGCTGTCGGCAGCGGCGAGGTCGGTGACCGCGGCCAGCAGGCGGCTGCCGTGGCCGCGCCGTCCCCACCGGGGCTCGACCAGCAGCGTGGTGATCTCGGCGGCGTCGTCCCCGGGCGTCACGGCGGCGAAGCCCACGACCGCCTCCCGCTCGACGGCGACCAGCACCCGGTGCCGGGTCGAGGGCGGGCTCGCGACGGCCGACCGCCAGGACGCCGTGACGGCCGCCTCGTCCCAGCTGTCGAGGACCTCCGGCGGCAGCAGCGCTCGGTACGCCGTCCGCCAGGTGACACCCTGCACCCGGGCGATGGCGGCGGCGTCGTCCGGTCGGGCCGGTCGGACCGACACGTCGGCGGAGCCCGTGCGGCGGGGGAACGGGAGCGAGGTCACCCGGGCAGCGTAGGTCCGGTGGCCGGAGCGGCGGGTGTCGTACCGGGCGGGCAGGATCCTCGGGCGTGACCTCTGTCGAACGGTTGCCCGCCGCGCTGGCGAGGCGGATCGCCCTGGCCGCCCAGGGCTTCGCCGAGCCGCGGCCGGTCGCCGCCGTCGGGACGCGGCAGCTGCGGCGACTCACCGAGCGGCTGGCCGTCGTCCAGATCGACTCGGTCAACGTGCTCTCCCGCTCGCACTACCTGCCGGCGTTCAGCCGGCTGGGGCCCTATCCGCGCGAGGCGCTCGACGGGTTGGCGAACCGACGGCACGACCTGTTCGAGTACTGGGCGCACGAGGCGTCGTTCCTCCCGGTACGGCTGCACCCCTTCCTGCGCTGGCGCATGGCGGCCGTCCAGCGGGAGGCCTGGGGCAGCATGACCCGGGTGCACCGGGAGCGACCCGAGTACGTGGCGGCGTTGCTCGAGCGGGTGCGTCGCGACGGCCCGCTCCGCGCCGGCGAGCTGCAGGAGGAGCGGCCCAACCGGCCGGGCAGCATGTGGAACTGGCACGCGGGCAAAGCCGCGCTGGAGTACCTCTTCTTCACCGGCGCGCTCACCGCCGCCCGCCGGACGGCGGGGTTCGAGCGCGTCTACGACCTGCCGGAGCGCGTCCTGCCCTCCGCCGTCCTCGCCGCCCCCACCCCGGAGCGGCCCGACGCCGTGCGGGAGCTCGTCCGCACCGCCTCGCGGGCGCTTGGCGTCGCCACCGAGACCGACCTGCGCGACTACTTCCGCCTCACCGCGGCCGACGCCAGGACGGCGATCGGCGAGCTGGCCGACGCCGGTGAGCTCCTTCCGGTCGAGGTGGCCGGCTGGGGGCGCCCGGCCTGGCTGGACCCCGCGGCCCGCCGTCCTCGGTGGATCCGGGCGCGGGCGCTGCTCAGCCCGTTCGACTCCCTGGTGTGGGAGCGGCCACGGGTCGAGCGGATCTTCGGCTTCCGCTACCGGCTGGAGATCTACACACCGGCGCAGCAGCGGGTGCACGGCTACTACGTGCTGCCCTTCCTGCTGGGCGACCGGCTGGTGGCTCGCGTCGACCTCAAGGCGGACCGGAAGGCCGGCGTCCTGCGCGTGCAGGCGGCGCACGCCGAGGCCGGCGTGGAGCACGCTGCGGTCGCCGCCGAG
This sequence comes from Blastococcus sp. SYSU DS1021, assembly GCF_054050995.1. Lineage (NCBI taxonomy): Bacteria > Bacillati > Actinomycetota > Actinomycetes > Geodermatophilales > Geodermatophilaceae > Blastococcus > Blastococcus sp. SYSU DS1021. The sequence goes on from NZ_JBJHAL010000012.1 coordinate 2,605, forward strand.
CTCGCCGACGAACTGCGGCTGATGGCCGGGTGGATGGCGTTGGACGACGTCGCCGTCGTCCAGCGGGGGGACCTGTGGCCCGACCTCAGCCGTGCGCTGGGGGCCCCGCCGCTCCCGGCCTGAGGCCGGCGAGCCGGCGCACCACCTGCAGCCCCGCCGGCTCCCCGGGCCAGTGCCGCACGAGGGCGTCGTCGCCGGCGCGGCGCACCACCGAGCGCAGCGCCCAGGCCACGACCACGATGTCGTCGGCCTGGCCGAGGACCGGCACGACGTCGGGCACGAGGTCCACCGGCGAGAGCAGGTAGGCCAGCAGCAGCCAGAGCCGCACACGCAGCGCCGCGGGCAGGGTGCGGTCGGCGGCCAGCCGGCGCACCAGCCGCACGACGTCGGGGAGCAGGCGCAGGCCGTCTCGGACGGTCAGCCCGTCGGGCCGGGTGCGCCACAGGGCGGCGAGCAGCACCAGCCAGACCAGCAGGAATCCGCCGACCACGGCGAGCAACGGACGCCACCACTCCACACCGCCAGTCTGCCCGCCCGGCCGCCGTAGGCTCGACGGGTGCCAGAGATCGCGCCGCTCCGGGTCCAGGTCGTCGCGCAGACGCAGTTCACCGCGCCGGCGGACGTGCCGTGGGAGACCGACGCCGACGGCGGTCAGGCGCTCGCCGAGTTCGCCGGGCGGGCCTGCTACCAGGCGTGGGACAAGCCGAACCCGACCACCGCCACCAACGCCGGCTACCTGCGGCACATCCTGGAGGTCGGGCACCTCTCGGTGCTGGAGCACGGAACGGTGAGCATGTACCTCACCGGGGTCTCCCGCTCGCTCACCCACGAGCTGGTGCGGCACCGGCAGTTCTCCTACAGCCAGCTCTCCCAGCGGTACGTCCCCGAGGACGGCGCGGCCGTCGTCGAGCCGGCCGTGATCGCCGAGGACCCCGAGCTGCACGCACGGTTCCTCGCCGCCACCGAGGCCGCCGTCGCCGCGTACGGTGCGCTGCTCCAGGGGCTGGAGGAGCGGGTCGCCGACGCCCCTTCCGCGACGCTGCGCCGCAGGCAGGCCCGCCAGGCGGCCCGCGCGGTGCTGCCCAACGCCACCGAGACCCGCATCGTCGTCACCGGCAACTACCGGGCCTGGCGGCACTTCGTGGCCGTGCGGGCCAGCGAGCACGCCGACGTCGAGCTCCGCGAGCTGGCGATCGCCTGCCTGCGCGAGCTCCAGCGCGTGGCCGCCAACGTCTTCGGCGACTTCCGGATCAGCCGGCTCGGCGATGGCACCGAGGTCGCGGCGAGCCCCTTCGTCACCGAGGGCTGAGCCCCGCGCGACGGCTGGGGCGGGTGTTCCCGGGCCGCGTCCCGGTGGAGGCGGGCCGCCGTAGGCTCGGGGTCGTGGCAGCACCGATCGACACCCAGTACGAGGACCTCCTGCGGCGCATCCTGGCGCAGGGGACGCCGAAGGCGGACCGGACCGGGACGGGGACGGTGAGCGTGTTCGGCGAGCGGCTGCGCTACGACCTGTCGGAGACCTTCCCGCTGGTGACGACGAAGAAGGTGCACTTCCGGTCGATCGCCGTCGAGCTGCTCTGGTTCCTGCGCGGCGACAGCAACGTGAGCTGGCTGCGCGAGAACGGCGTCACCATCTGGGACGAGTGGGCGTCCCCGGACGGCGAGCTCGGCCCCGTCTACGGCGTGCAGTGGCGGTCGTGGCCCACCCCCGACGGCGGGCACGTCGACCAGATCGCGAACCTGCTCGACACGCTGCGCACGGACCCCGACTCCCGCCGGATGATCGTCTCGGCCTGGAACGTCGCCGCCCTGCCCGAGATGGCGCTGGCCCCCTGCCACGCGTTCTTCCAGTTCTACGTGGCCGACGGCAAGCTCTCCTGCCAGCTCTACCAGCGCAGCGCCGACATGTTCCTCGGCGTGCCGTTCAACATCGCGAGCTACGCGCTGCTCACCCGGATGATCGCCGCCCAGGTCGGGCTGGAGCCCGGCGAGTTCATCTGGGTCGGGGGTGACTGCCACATCTACAACAACCACGTCGACCAGGTGACCGAGCAGCTCTCCCGGGAGGTGCTGCCCTTCCCGACGCTGGAGCTCGCGCCGGCGCCCACGCTGTTCGACTACGGCTACGAGCACTTCACGGTGCGGGACTACCGCCACCACCCCGCGATCCGGGCGGCCGTGGCGGTGTGACCGGCCCGGCGAGCTCGCCAGCCGAGCGGAGCGGCGTGGCGCTGATCTGGGCGCAGGCGCGGGGTGGCGTCATCGGTGCCGACGGCGGCCTGCCCTGGCACCTGCCCGAGGACCTCGCGCTCTTCCGCCGGCTGACCACCGGGTCGACGGTGGTGATGGGCCGGCGCACGTGGGAGTCGTTGCCGGAGCGCTTCCGCCCGCTGCCGAACCGGGTCAACGTCGTGCTGACGTCGGATCCCCGGTGGTCGGCCGAGGGGGCGCTGGTCGCGCACTCGGTCGCCCAGGTGCTGGCCGAGCACCCGGCGTGCTGGGTGATCGGCGGGGGAGAGGTCTACGCCGCGTTCCTGCCGCACGCCGACCGGGTGGTGGTCACCGACGTCGACGTCGCCGTCGACGGCGACACCTGGGCGCCGGCGCTGGACGGGGGGTGGGTCCGCACCGCGCGCACGCCGGCCGAGGGCTGGTCGGTGTCGGCGTCGGACGGCCTGCGCTTCGCGGTGTCGGAGTACGTGAGGGGATCGGTTCCCTCCGCTGGGTAGATTCTCCCCATGACCACCGACCCCGCCCGGCCGTTCGGGCGCCTCCTCACGGCGATGGTCACCCCGCTGGCCGAGGACGGGTCGATCGACCTGGCCGGGGCCCAGGAGCTGGCCGCGCACCTGGTCGACCGGGGTGGGAACGACGGGCTGGTCGTCTTCGGGACGACGGGTGAGTCGCCGACGATCAGCGACGCCGAGCAGCGCGCCGTCCTCGAGGTGGTGCTGGACGCCGTCGGTGACCGGGCCACGGTCGTCGCCGGCGTCGGGACGTACGACACCGCGCACTCGATCGAGAAGGCGCGCGCGGCCGCGGAGCTCGGCGTCCACGGCCTGCTGGTCGTGACGCCGTACTACAACCGGCCCCCCCAAGCCGGTCTGCTCCGCCACTTCACCTCGGTCGCCGACAGCACCGACCTGCCGGTGATGCTGTACGACATCCCCGTCCGCACCGGGATGCCCATCGAGGTGGAGACGCTCGTGCGCGCCGCGGAGCACCCGCGGATCGTCGCGGTGAAGGACGCCAAGGGCGACTTCGGTGCCATGGCCTGGACGATGGCGCGCACCGACCTCGCCTACTACAGCGGCGAGGACATGCTGAACCTGCCGATCCTCGCCCTGGGCGGCGTCGGCATGGTCAGCGTCGTCAGCCACGTCGTCGGGCCCCGCCTGGCCGAGCTCGTCGCCGCCGTCGAGGGGGGTGACCTGGTCAAGGCCCGCGAGATCAACGACAGCCTGCTGCCGGTCTACACCGGCATCTTCCGCACCCAGGGCGTCATCCTCGCCAAGGCGGCGCTGCGCGAGCTCGGCCTCCCGGCCGGCCCCGTGCGGCCGCCCCTGGTCGACGCCACCCCCGAACAGATCGCGCAGCTGCGCGCCGACCTCGCCGCCGGCGGGGTCCAGCTCCGAGAGGCGACGACGTCGTGAGCGGACAGGCCACCCAGCCCCACCTGGACCTCAAGGCGCCCCCGCCGCTGCCGGAGGGCGGGCTGCGGGTGATGGCGCTGGGCGGTCTCGGCGAGATCGGCCGGAACATGGCCGTGCTGGAGTTCGACGGCACGCTGCTCGTCATCGACTGCGGCGTGCTGTTCCCGGAGGCGGAGCAGCCCGGCGTCGACCTGATCCTGCCGGACTTCGGCGTGATCGAGCACCGCCTCGACGACATCGCCGCGGTGGTCCTCACGCACGGGCACGAGGACCACATCGGTGCGATCCCGTACTTGCTGCGGCTGCGCGAGGACATCCCGCTGGTGGGCTCCCGCTTCACGCTGGCGCTGGTGGCCGCCAAGCTCCGCGAGCACCGGCTGGACGCGACCCTGGTCGAGGTCGCCGCCGGCGACGACCACGTCGCCGGGCCGTTCCACTGCGAGTTCATCTCGGTGAACCATTCGATCCCCGACGCGCTCGCCGTCGCCGTGAGCACGCCGGCGGGCCTGCTCGTGCACACCGGTGACTTCAAGATGGACCAGCTGCCCCTCGACGGGGTGCTGACCGACCTGGGGGCGTTCGCCCGGCTGGGCGTCGAGGGCATCGACCTGCTGCTGGCCGACTCCACCAACGCCGAGGTGCCCGGCTTCGTCACCCCCGAGCGGTCCATCGGGCCGGTGCTCGACGACGTCTTCGCGCGCGCCTCGCAGCGGCTCATCGTCTCCAGCTTCGCCAGCCACGTGCACCGCATCCAGCAGGTGCTCGACTGCGCGGACAAGCACGGCCGAAAGGTGGCGCTGGTGGGCCGCTCGATGGTCCGCAACATGGGCGTCGCCCGCGACCTGGGGCTGCTGCGGGTGGCGCCGGGCCTCATGGTCTCGCTGGACGACGCCGCGAAGATGCCGCCCGAGCAGGTCGTGCTGGTCAGCACCGGCTCGCAGGGGGAGCCGCTGTCGGCGCTGGGCAGGATGGCGCGCGGCGAGCACCACCAGGTCACCATCGAGGCCGGGGACACCGTCGTCCTGGCCTCGTCGCTCGTGCCCGGCAACGAGACCGCCGTCTACAAGGTGATCAACGGGCTGGCCCGGCTGGGCGCCACCGTGGTGCACAAGGAGACGGCGCGGGTGCACGTCTCCGGGCACGCCCCCGCCGGCGAACTGCGCACCCTGCTCAACGTCGCCAAGCCGAAGTACCTCATGCCGGTGCACGGGGAGTGGCGGCACCTGCGGGCGCACGCCAAGCTCGCCGAGGAGACCGGCATGGCCGCCGACCGGATCCTGCTGGCCGAGGACGGCGTCGTCGTGGACCTCCTCGACGGCAAGGCCTCGATCGTCGGCTCGGTGCCGATCGGCGACGTCTACGTCGACGGGCTCAACGTGGGTGACGTCGGCGAGGAGTCGTTGCAGGCCCGCCGCATCCTCGGCGACGAGGGGTTCGTCTCCCTGACCGTGGTGATCGAGCCGTCCACGCGCACCATCGTGCGGCCGGTGCACCTGTCCACCCGTGGCTTCTCCGACGACCCGTCGGCCTTCGACGAGGTGCTGGCCCTGGTCGAGGACAACCTCAAGCGGGCGCTCGCCGACGACGACGTGGACGCCCACCGCCTGTCGCAGATCATCCGGCGCACGGTCGGCAAGTGGGTGTCGGACAAGCACCGCCGCCGGCCGATGATCATCCCGACGGTGCTGGAGGTCTGAGCTCCCGCCGCATGGCGGCCCTCGGCCAGCGGTCGAGGCCGCGAGCTGCCTCCGCCCGGCGGATGCGCCGCAGGCCGTGCGTGAGCTCGGCGTCCGACAGGAACCGGAACCCCTGCCGCCGGAAGTGAGGGCCGTTCCACGGGACGTCGACGTAGGTGGTGAGCGTGATCGCCGGTAGGTCCCGATCCTTCGCCCACTCCTCCAGGCGGGCGAGGAGCTCCTGACCGAGGCGGCGGCCGGCGTGCTCCGGGTGCACGCTCACCTGCTCGACGTGGGCGCAACCGTCGACCTCGTCGGCGAGGAGATAGGCCACCGGCCGGCCGTCGTCGTCCGTGCGGACCCAGGCGCGGCCCGCGTCCGCGTACTCCCGCAGCGTCTCCAGCGACGGGGGATCGTCCTCCGCCACCAGGCTCATGCCGAGGTCGGCGAACGGGCGGCCGGCGGCGCGCTCGACGTCCTGGAGCGCGGCCAGGTCGGCGTGCACGGCCGCCCGGACGACGCCGGTCATCCCCGCACGACCGCGATCGGCTCGATCGCCTCGCCCGGCGGCAGGTCGAACCCCCAGACCTGCGCGTAGAAGGAGAGCTCCCCGTCCAGCGCGGCGCGGATGTTCTCCGCCTTGCGGAAGCCGTGCTGCTCGCCGGGGAACAGCAGGTAGGCGTGCGGCACCGCTTTGTCGCGCAGCGCCGCGACGATCGCCTCGGCCTGCGACGGCGGCACGACGGCGTCCTCGTCGCCCTGGAACACCGCCAGCGGGGTGTCGAGGGTGTCGACGTGGTTGATCGGTGAGCGCTCGGCGTAGACGTCGGCGCCCTCGGGCCACGGCGCGACCAGGCCGTCGAGGTAGCGGGACTCGAACTTGTGCGTCTCGGCGGCCAGCGCGCCCAGGTCGGCGACGCCGTAGTGGCTCGCCCCGGCGGTGAAGACCCCCGGGCGCATGGAGAGCGCGGCCAGCGTGGTGTAGCCCCCGGCCGACCCGCCGCGGATCGCCATCCGGGCGGGATCGACCCGGCCGGCGTCGGCGAGGAAGCGCGCGCACGCGACGACGTCGTCGAGGTCGACGACGCCCCACCGGCCCTGCAGCGCGTCGCGGAAGCGGCGGCCGTAGCCCACCGAGCCGCGGTAGTCGACGTCGGCGACGCAGAACCCGCGGGAGGTCCAGTACTGGATCTCCAGGTTCAGCACCGGGACGGCGGCCGCGGTAGGGCCACCGTGGACGACGACCACCAGCGGCGGGAGGCTCCCCTCCGGGGGCGTCACCTCCGGGTTCGCCGGCGGGTAGACCTGGGCGTGGGCGACGCCGATCCCCGTGCCGCGGTCCTCGGTCGGAAAGGTGACGTGCTCGGGCCGGGAGAACCAGGCCGGGTCCAGCTCCAGGTCCCGCGCCGGGCGCAGCACCTCCGCCGCGCCGTTGTCGACGTCGACCCGCAGGACCACCGGCTCGCTCGCCGGGCCGCCGGCGACGCAGACCACCGAGGTGCCCTGCGCGGTCAGGTACCGGAACGTGCCGTAGGGGAGGTCGAGCTCCCGGGGCTCCGCGCCGGGGCTCAGTACCGCCAGGCGGTCGCGCCCGGCCCGGCCGTAGGCCAGGACGACCCTCCCGTCGGCCAGCAGGGCGTAGCGCGACTGACCGAACACCCACTGCGGCCCGGCGATGTCGCTCCCGGCGTCGAGCACGAGGTCCGGTGCCCCGCCGGGACGCCGGCGGTAGAGGGACCAGACGTCGGTGCGGTCGCACAGGAACCACAGGGTGCCGTCGGGGCTCCACGTCGGCTGGACGACGGACTCGCCAGGACCGCCGGCGACGACAGTCTCGTTACCGTCACCCGACCGGACGACCAGCTGCGCCGCGTCCCACGGCATGTCCGGGTGGTCCCACTGCAGCCATGCCAGCGTGACCCCGTCAGGGCCCGGCCGCGGGTCGGAGACGAAGTCGGGACCGGAGACGAGCACCTCCGTCGCCCCGTCCGGGCGCACCAGCACGATCTCGTTCACCACGTCGGCCGCTGCGCCGGAGGCGGTGTGCGTCTCCCGCACCGCGAGCACGCCGTCCGCGACCACGGCGAGGTCCGCGTGCCGGACGCCGGACGGAACGGCCGGCTCCGGGGTCACCGCGGCGGGCGAACCGTCGCCGGGCGCCAGTCGGTACAGCCGCTGGTCCGAGAACTCCGTGAACCACAGGACGCCGTCGGACACCGTCCAGGCGCCGCCGCCGTACTCGTGCACCCGGGTGCGGGCGTTCCAGGGCGCCGGCAGGGCGTCGGTGACCACGCCGTCGGGGGATCGCCGCACGAGCGCGGTGCGGCCGCCCTCGGCCGGTCGCGACTCGGCCCACCAGACGTCGTCCCCGTCCACGACCACCTCCCCGAGACGGGCCGCCGCCCGCACGACGAGCTCGGAGGTGACGGGGGTGGGCCAGCTGCCGTGGGGGAGCGGGGTGCTCATGCGTGTGACGTTATGGGATGGCGGTGCGCGGGACACGACGTCCGGCCTGCCCGCCGGGAACCCGCCCCGGGCTTACGGTCTGACGCATGCCTGCCCGCACCACGCCGAACCGCCGGCCGGCCGCGACCCGCAGCCGCTCGGGCTCGACGGCGGCGAGCAAGAAGCGGCCCGCCACCAAGCGGGCGCCCAACCGGCGGCAGCCCGCCCGGAAGAAGCCGTCGTCCGGTGGCTCGGTCTGGCGGATCGCCAGCGGGGGCTGGAACCTGCTCGCCCGCGGCGCGGGCGGTCTGGCCCGGTCCGTCGCCCGGCCGGAGGAGGCGGAGCCGCTCGCCCCCGAGCACCGGCGCGACGGGGTGGGACTCGCCGTCCTCGGTCTGGCGATCGTGCTCGGGGCCGCCGCATGGAGCAACGGCATCGGCCCGGTCGGGGCCGCCCTCACCGACGGGGTGCGCTGGGTCGTCGGCTCGCTGGTGATGGTGCTGCCCGTCGTCCTCTTCTTCGCCGCCCTGCGGCTGCTGCGCCGCGGCCCTCGTCCGGAGGCGCGCGGCCGACTGGCGATCGGCTGGCTGTGCGCCGTCGCGTCGGTGCTGGGCATCGCGCACGTCCTCGGTACCCCCGCAGTGCCGGAAGCGGGCGAACCCGGGTCCGGTGGGATGGTCGGCTGGGCCGTCGGCACGCCGCTGGTGGCCGGTGTCGGTGCCGCGGTCACCGTCGTGCTGCTCGGGCTGCTCGCCTTCTTCGGCCTGCTCGTGATCACCGCGACGCCGGTCCACCAGATCCCCGAACGGGTCCGCGAGCTCACAGATCGGCTGCTGGGCCGCGACGACTACGACGAGGACCACGACGCCGACGAGGACGACGAGGAGCCCGCGCCCAAGGGGCGCCGGCGCCGCAGCTCGCTGTCGGAGGACCTGCTCACCACCGGGCCCATCGACCACGGGGCCTACGCGGAGGCGCCGGAGGCGACCCGCACCACCGACCCCGAGCACACCGTGCTGGCCCCCCCGCCGCCGGTACCGCCGACCGTGCGGCGGCCGGTCGAGGACCGCACCTCCCCGCCCGAGGACCTGCCGCCGATCACCGAGCCCGAGCAGCTGTCCATCCAGCCGGTCGAGGGCGACTACGTGCTGCCGGCGCTGTCCATGCTGCGGGCGGGGGACCCGCCGCGGGCGCGGTCGAAGGCCAACGACGTCGCCATCGAGGCCATCAGCGGGGTGCTCGACCAGTTCAACATCGACGCCGCCGTCACCGGGTTCACCCGTGGACCGACGGTCACCCGCTACGAGGTCGAGCTCGGTCAGGGCGTCAAGGTCGAGAAGATCACGCAGCTGACCAAGAACATGGCCTACGCGGTGGCCAACGACAACATCCGCATCCTCGCCCCGATCCCGGGCAAGTCCGCGGTGGGCATCGAGGTGCCCAACACCGACCGCGAGAAGGTCAGCCTGGGCGACGTCATGCGCTCGCAGGCGGCCAAGCAGGACCCGCACCCGATGCTGGTCGGGCTCGGCAAGGACATCGAGGGCGGCTTCGTCTGCGCCAACCTGGCGAAAATGCCGCACCTGCTGGTCGCCGGTGCGACCGGTGCGGGTAAGTCCAGCTGCGTCAACTCGATCCTGACCTCGCTGCTGCTGCGGGCCACCCCCGACCAGCTGCGGATGATCCTGGTCGACCCGAAGATGGTCGAGCTCACGCCGTACGACGGCATCCCGCACCTGATCACGCCGATCATCACCGACCCGAAGAAGGCGGCCACCGCGCTGGCCTGGCTGGTCGAGGAGATGGAGCAGCGCTACCAGGACATGAAGTCCACCGGCGTGCGGCACATCGACGACTTCAACCGCAAGGTCGAGAAGGGCGAGATCACCGCGCCCCCCGGCAGCGAGCGGGTCTACCGGCCCTACCCGTACATCCTGGCGATCGTCGACGAGCTCGCCGACCTGATGATGGTGGCCCCGCGGGACGTCGAGGAGCACATCGTCCGGATCACGCAGAAGGCGCGTGCGGCCGGCATCCACCTGATCCTGGCGACGCAGCGCCCCTCGGTCGACGTCGTCACCGGCCTGATCAAGGCCAACGTGCCCTCGCGGCTGGCGTTCTCCACCTCCAGCCTGACCGACAGCCGGGTCATCCTCGACCAGCCGGGCGCCGAGAAGCTCATCGGCATGGGTGACGCCCTCTTCATGCCCATCGGCGCCGGCAAGCCGATGCGCGTGCAGGGCGCCTTCGTCACCGACGCCGAGATCGAGGCGGTCGTCGAGTTCACCAAGCGCCAGGCCGAGCCGGAGTACCGCGAGGAGGTCTTCTCCGCGGGCAGCGCCGGGGGCGAGCAGAAGGAGATCGACGAGGACATCGGCGGCGACCTCGACCTGCTGCTGCAGGCCGTGGAGCTCATCGTCACGAGCCAGTTCGGGTCGACGTCGATGCTCCAGCGCAAGCTGCGGGTCGGCTTCGCCAAGGCCGGTCGGCTCATGGACCTGATGGAGAGCCGCGGCATCGTCGGGCCGTCCGAGGGCTCCAAGGCCCGCGACGTGCTGGTCAAGCCCGACGAGCTCGAGGCGACGCTGTTCACCCTCCGCGGCGGATCGTGATGAAGGACCCCGCTGCCCCCCGCCACTCGCAGGCTCGCGGCGGGACCCTGCCCCGGGGCCGGACTACGATGGCCGGGTGACAGCCACGCCCAGCCCTGCCCGGACCGTGGCCGTGGTGACCCTCGGGTGCGCGCGCAACGAGGTCGACTCCGAGGAGCTGGCCGGCCGGCTCGCCGCGGAGGGCTACCAGCTGGTCGAGGACGCCGAGGGCGCCGATGCGGTGCTCGTCAACACGTGCGGGTTCATCGAGACGGCCAAGAAGGACTCCGTCGACGCGATCCTCGCCGCGACCGACTCCGGTGCCTCCGTCGTCGCGGTCGGCTGCATGGCGGAGCGCTACGGCTCCGAGCTCGCCGACGCACTGCCCGAGGCCACCGTCCTCGGCTTCGACGACTACGCCGAGATCGGGGGCCGCCTCGACGACGTCCTCACCGGCCGCCCCCTCGTGCCCCACACGCCGCGGGACCGCCGCACGCTGCTCCCGATCAGCCCCGTGGAGCGCTCGGCGGTGCTGGCCGGCGCCGGGGGCCGGACGGACGCCGCCGCCGGCCCGGCGATCCCCGGGCACGACTGGCTGCGCCGTCGCCGGCTGGCCTCGGGGCCGTCGGCCGCGCTGAAGCTCGCCTCCGGGTGCGACCGGCGCTGCGCCTTCTGCGCCATCCCGGCCTTCCGCGGCGCCTTCGTCTCCCGGCCGCCGGCCGAGGTGCTGTCCGAGGCGGCCTGGCTGGCCGGCCAGGGCGTCACCGAGCTGGTGCTGGTCAGCGAGAACTCCACCTCCTACGGCAAGGACCTCGGCGACCTGCGCTCGCTGGAGAAGCTGCTGCCGCAGCTGACCGCGATCGAGGGCGTCGCGCGGGTGCGGGTCGCCTACCTCCAGCCGGCCGAGCTCCGTCCGGGTCTGCTGGAGGTCATCGCCGCGACCGACGGGGTGGCGCCGTACTTCGACCTCTCCTTCCAGCACTCCTCGCCGTCGCTGCTGCGCCGGATGCGCCGCTTCGGCGGTACCGACGACTTCCTGGCGCTCATCGAGCGGGCACGTGCGCTCGCGCCGGCGGCGGGGTTCCGCACCAACGTCATCCTCGGCTTCCCGGGGGAGACCGAGGACGACGTCGCCGAGCTGGAGCGCTTCCTCGTCGAGGGCCGGCTCGACGCCGTGGGCGTCTTCGGCTACTCCGACGAGGAGGGCACCGAGGCGATCGGCCTGGACGGCAAGCTCGACCAGCACGAGATCGACGCCCGGGTCCGCCGGATCACCGACCTGGTCGAGGAGCTGACCGCCCAGCGGGCCGAGGAGCGCATCGGCGAGCGGGTGGAGGTCCTGCTCAGCGAGGACCTCTCCGCCACCGACGGCCCGGGCACCTGGTTGGGGCACGCGGCCCACCAGGACCCGGACGCCGACGGCACCACCACCCTCACCGGCGTGCCGGCGGGTGCGGTCGCCGGTCAGGTGGTCCCCGCGGAGGTCGTCGGCACCGAGGGCATCGACCTCGTCGCCACCGCGCTCGTCGCCGCCGTCGCACCGGCCGGGCGGTGACGCAGATGAGCGGCGTGGCCCCCGACCCGGCGGCGACCCCGCCGCAGTCGGTGCGTCTGCTCAACCTGCCGAACGCCCTCACGGTGCTGCGGCTGGCGGTGGTGCCCGTGCTGGCCGTGCTGCTGCTGCGCGAGGACGGTCTCGACGACGCCGGGCGCTACTGGGCCACGGTCGTCTTCGGCCTGGCGATCATCACCGACCGCTACGACGGGCTGATCGCCCGGCGCACCGGTCAGGTCACCGAGTTCGGCAAGCTCGCCGACCCGATCGCCGACAAGGCGCTGACTGGCACCGCGCTCGTCGCCCTGTCCGTGCTGGCGCTCCTGCCCTGGTGGGTGACCGCGGTCATCCTGGTCCGCGAGGTGGGGGTCACCCTGCTGCGGTTCTGGGTCATCCGCCACGGCGTCATCGCCGCCAGCCGCGGCGGCAAGGCCAAGACCGTGCTGCAGTCGCTCGCGATCGGCCTGTACATCCTGCCGCTCAGCGGCGTCCTGGCCACCACCCGCTGGTGGGTCATGGCCGCCGCCGTGGTGCTGACGGTGCTGACCGGCCTGGACTACGTCTACCGCGCCATCACGCTGCGGCAGACCAGCGCCCGGGCCATGCGGGCGGCGACCGCCCGCCGCCAGTCGGGTGCCGACCCCTCCACCCGCCGCGACACCGCCGCCTGAGCGGTCGTGGCCACCGCGGACGGCTCCGCCGCGCTCGAGGCGCTCGCCGGTGAGGTGCACCACGCACTGCTCACCCGCGGCGCGACCGTGGCGGCCGCGGAGTCGCTCACCGCGGGGCTGTTCTGCGCCACCCTCGCCGCCGTCCCCGGCGCCAGCGCCACGCTGCGCGGCGGGGCCGTCGTCTACGCCACGGATCTGAAGACGGTCCTCGCCGGCGTGCCTGCCGACGTGCTGGCGGCCTCCGGGCCGGTCAGCCCGGAGACGGCGGCGGCGCTGGCGGAGGGCATCCGTGCCCGGTGCTCGGCCACCTTCGGCATCGGGCTCACCGGGGTCGCGGGCCCCGGCGAGGTGGACGGGCACGGCCCCGGCCGGGTGTACCTCGGGCTCAGCGACGGGCAGCGCACCGACGTCGTCCGGCTGGACCTGCCGGGAGACCGCGCCGCCGTGCGCGCGGGCGCGGTGGCCAGCGCGTTCACCGCCCTGCGGGACCGGCTGCGTGGAGCGGGCGACGGGAACGCCGAGCCCGGGGACGGCGTTACGCCATGAGCGGACTCGGCCCCGTCGGCGGGCTGACGGCGCACGCGCCGCGTACCGTGAGCGCACGGTGCCGGACGGCACCGCCGCTTCCCCGCTCGCAGGACAGGAGACGGCCATGACGCTGCTGCGCACCCAGCTCGGGAACACCCTGCGCGGCCACCGGCTGCGTCAGCACCGCACGTTGCGCGACGTCTCCGGTGCTGCCCGGGTCAGCCTCGGGTACCTCTCCGAGGTGGAGCGGGGGCAGAAGGAGGCCTCCTCGGAGCTGCTCGCCTCCATCTGCGACGCGCTCGAAGTCGAGCTGGCCGACCTGCTCGCCGAGGTGAGCCTCGAGCTGCGCGGTGCCGCCGCCGGCGCGGAGGTGCGCCCGCTGGCGGCCTCCGGCGAGGCCGCCCCGGCAGCCGAGACCGCCGAGGCACCTGTCCCGGTGGACGCCGGCGCCGAGCCCGCGCTGGCGCTGGTCGGCGCCGGGCAGCAGGGGCGCACCGCGCGCCGACGCGACGCGGTCTCGCTCGCCGCCTGACCGCCCGTACTTGACGGCGCCGTCCGTCGGTGCGAGACAGGGCACGTGCTCCCCGACCCGGATCCTGGTGCCGTGCCGGCGCGTCCGGTGCCCGGCCGACGGGCCCGGGGTGGGATGAACCGCACCCGCGCGGGGCTGCTCGAGGGCGCCACGCGCGCGTTCGCCGCTGCCGGGCTGCGGCGCAGCACGATGCAGTCGGTCGCGGCGGCAGCCGGGGTCGCCAAGGCCACCCTGTACAACCACTTCCGGACCAAGGACGACGTGGTGCGCGCGCTGCTGGCCGCGGAGCTGCACCGCCTCACCGACCTGGCGGCCGGGCTGCCCGCGGCCGAGGCCCTCGCCGTGCTCGCCGACGAGCTCGCCACGCACCCGGTGCTGCGCCGGCTGGCCGAGACCGAGCCCGACCAGCTGGCCGGGCTGCTGGCGCCCGGCGCCGAGACGTGGGCGGGCCTCACCGGCCGGCTCGCCGTCGTCCTCGGCGTGGACGACGACGGCGCGCAGCTGGCCGGCCGATGGCTGCTCGGCGTGGTGCTGCAGCCAGGGCTCACGACGCAGCGGCGCCGGCAGGCGGCGCTGCTTGGTCAGCTCCTGGATTCCGCCGGCTGAGCCGGGTGCTCCAGGGGCAGCCGGCGGGTGAACACCACCCGGTCCTCGTCGGGACCCGCGTGACCCGCTGAGGGCGCCGAGTGTGCCCCGAGGTGGGCGGCCAGGGCGGCAGCCCCGGCGTCCCCGGGCAGGGCGACGGCCTGGAGGACCCGGGCGCCCACCCCGGCCGCGAGGCCCGCGAACCGCTCCAGCAGCCGGACGGCGACGCCACGGCCGCGGTGGGCCGGGTGGACGGCCACGGCCTGGACGACGGCGAGCCGGTCGGCGCTCACGACACCGAGCAGGTACCCCGCGTCCTCATCGTGCGGCGTGAGGGCGACCGCCCCGAAGCCACCCAGCTGGTGGAAGAACACCGGGTCGTGCAGCGCGGTGACGGCGGCGTCCTCCAGGGGTGAGCCGGCCCAGAACTCGGCACGCCGGGCGAGCAGCCGGCCGCGCAGCGCCCCCGCGGAGAGCTCCTCGAGACCGACGAGGCGGAGGCCGGCGTCACTCACCGGGGGCCCCGCGCCGCCGCCAGCGCCGCGCGGGTGGGCGGATCGGCGCCCACCCGGGTGCAGTTGACCGCGGCGACGAGCGCGGCGTCGTCGAGCAGCGCCAGGAGCTGGTGGTCGGGAGCGGCCGCCAGGGCGGCTCGCGTGGTGAGTCCCGCGCCCAGAAGCCCGGTCAGCAGCCCGGCGGCCAGCGAGTCGCCCGCTCCCACCGTGTCGACCACGGCGACGCGGGGGCTCTCGCGGTGCTGCACCGGCCGGCCCGGACGGGCCATCCGCAGCGGAGCGCCGCCGTCGGTGAGGACGACCAGCGCCGGACCGCGGTCGGCCCAGCGCCGGGCGGCGTCGTCCAGGTCGGTGACGCCCGGTTCCAGCCAGGCGAGGTCCTCGGCGCTGACCTTCACCACGTCGGCGTGGCCGACGAGCTCGTCCAGTCGGCTGGTCACGGCTGCCCGGTCGTTGCCCAGCGAGGCGCCGACGGGCCCCTCGGCCAGCATCGGGCGGATGTTGGGGTCGACGCTGACCAGCGCGCGGCCCGACAGCCGGCGGACCAGCCGGGAGATCGCATCGCTGCCGGGCTCGGTCCAGCTGGAGATCGAGCCGACGTGCAGCGCGCCCACGTCCTCCGGCAGCACCCGGTCCAGCTCCTCGTCGGTCCACTGCCAGTCGGCGGCGCCGAGCACGTGGAAGCCGTAGTCCGGGGAGCCGTCGGCGTCGACCCCGACGACGGCCAGGCTCACCGGTTCGGCGGCCTCGACGAAGCCGGTGGTGTCGACGCCGGCCAGTTCGGCGTGCCGGCGCAGGTTGGCGGCCAGCGGGCCGGTGCCCAGCCGGGCGAGCAACCGCACCGGGGTCTCGAGGCGGGCGGCGGCGACGGCGACGTTCAGCGCGTTCCCCCCGGGCCGCGCGACGTAGTGCGGCGCCGTGCTGCTCTCGCCGGCCCCGGGCACGGGCAGCAGGTCGACGACGAGCTCGCCGAGGACGCAGAGAACGGGGCTGGCGGGCGGCATTCTGCGCACCCTAGCCGCGACGCGGCTGGCCCGCGTTGGCTGCCGAGGGTGATCACCTGGGACGATGCTGGGGACGAGCATCGCCGGTCCGGCGAGTGCGCCGGAGCAGGAGGACCCCATGCCCAACCCGTTCGTGAAGCTGTGGAAGTACCTCACCGCATCGGCCAATGCGCAGATCGACCAGCGGGCGGACCCGAAGGTGCAGATCGCGCAGGCGATCGAGGCGGAGCAGCAGCGGCACCAGTCGCTGGCCAACCAGGCCGCCGCGGTGCTCGGCAACCAGCGGCAGCTGGAGATGCGGCTCAACCGCCAGCTGGGCGAGGTCGAGAAGTTGCAGTCCTCGGCCCGCCAGGCCCTGACGCTGGCCGACCAGGCCCGCGCCAAGGGCGACGCGGCGAAGGCGGCCGAGTACGAGCAGGCCGCCCAGGCGTTCGCCACCCAGCTGGTGGCTGCCGAGCAGTCGATGGAGGACCTCAAGCGCAGCCACGACGAGGCGCTGCAGGCCGCCGAGCAGGCGCGTGGCGCGGTGGAGCAGTCGCGGATGCGGCTGCAGACGACGCTGGCCGAGCGCACCAAGCTGATGAGCCAGCTCGAGCAGGCGAAGATGCAGGAGCACGTCGCCAACTCGATGCGTCAGGTCAACGAGCTCTCCGCGCCCGGCAACACCCCCAACCTGGGGGAGATCCGCGACAAGATCGAGGCCCGCTACGCCAACGCGCTGGGTCAGGCAGAGCTGGCGCAGACCTCGGTCGAGGGCCGGATGCTCGAGGTCGAGAAGGCGACCCTCGACGTGGCCGGGGCCTCGCGGCTGGACCAGATCCGCGCCGGGATGGGCGGCGGGACGCCGGCGGTCGAGGCCGGCGGCGCCGCGGGTGCGATCGAGCAGGGTGCGCCCGCGCCGGAGCAGGCCGCCCAGCCGCAGGCGCAGCCGGCGGAGCGCCCCGAGCAGGCCTGAGCAGCTAGCGGTAGACGGTCACCGGCTGCGGGCGGTCCGGCTCCCCGGTGCGGGCCTGCGGGTCGATCGGGGAGCGGGCCGCCTGGCAGCGGGGGCACCACCACGTCACGCGCTCCTGCGTCGGCGGCCCCTGCTCGCCGAGCAGGATGCCCGTTCCGCACCGGAAGCAGGGGCGGCCCTTCCGGCCGAAGACCCAGTGGTCGCGGCCGCGCCGCGGGTCGCCGGTGGTGTTCTGCTCGGGGTGGTGCAGGTTCGCACGCATGAGCCGCTGAGCGCGCTCGACCAGCGGAGCCAGGCGGCCGTCGACGTCGGCCACCCGCGCCCACGGGTGCAGGCCCAGCAGGAACAGCGACTCGACCTTGTAGAGGTTGCCGATCCCGGCGAGGTTGCGCTGGTCGAGGATCGCCACGCCGACCTGTTCGTCGGGGTGGGCGCGCAGGCGGCGCAGCGCCTCGTCGAGGTCCCAGTCGGGACCGAGCACGTCCGGCCCGAGGTGGCCGACGAGCTGCTCCTCGTCCGTGGTGGGCACGAGGTCCACGTCGTGCAGCCGGTAGCCGACGCACTCCCACTCGTCGGTGGCCAGCACGATGCGGACGTCGTGGGCCGGGCCGCCCTTCCAGCGGGTGCCGGGGCGGTGGATGTGCCAGCTGCCGTCCATCCGGAAGTGGGTGCGGAGCGTGCGCCCGTCGGCCAGGCGGATCAGCAGGTGCTTGCCGCGAGGGAGGACCTCGGTGACGGCCGCGCCGGTGACGTCCAGCGCGGCCAGCTGAGGGAGCCGGAACTCGCCGCGCCGCAGCGTGGCCCCGGCCAGCGCGGTGTTCAGGCGCTCGGCGGCCAGCCAGACGGTGTCTCCCTCGGGCACGTGTCCATGATCCCCGGCGGTGGGCCGGCCTGCCCCTCCGGTGTGAGAGCCCCGACAACCGGGAAGCCTGCCGCCGCCCGATGCGCTGGCCCGGCTGTGAGCGTGCCCCCGCGACTGCGCACCCGGCTCGGAAGCGCCCGAACCGCCCCCGACCGCCAGCCGGTCACCGTCACCGTCGCGCGCGTGGTGCGGCCCGATCGGCGGGCGGCCTTCGAGCGGGCGGCCGGCGCGGTCCTGGCCGAGGCCGCCAACTACCCCGGCAACCTCGGCGCATCCCTGCTCCACCCGGGCTCCGGCAGCTCCGAGTACCACCTGGTCTACCGCTTCGCCGACGCGGACTCGCTCGCCGCGTGGGAACGCTCGCCCGAGCGGCAGGCGTTCCTCGCGCGGTTGCCGGGGATGGTCGAGGACGAGCGCTACGCCCGCGCCGACGGCCTGGACAGCTTCTTCACCCGCCCGGCCCGGCCCGGCCCCCGCTGGCGGGCGTCGGTTCTCACGATCGCGGCGGTGTTCGGCATCACCTCGGTGCTGCAGCAGGTCGTCATGCCGTACCTGTCCGGCTGGCCCCTGGAGCTGCGCCTGCTGCTTTCGGCCTGCGTGGTCGTGACCGCTCTCGGATACGTCGTGATGCCGGTGCTCACCCGCCTGTTCGCCCGCTGGCTGCACCCCGACAGGGACTGATCCCCCGGCAGGTCGAGGTGGTGGCGCGGGGCGCCGGCAGACGTAGGCGCGGCGTTCGGTCGTAGGCCATCGGCCGTTCGCCGGCCGGCGTGACCCTGGGAGAGGTCGGACCGCCTACCGGGGGGAATGCCGTGACCGACCCGACCGACGAAGCCGCCACATCCGCGCAGCCGGCCCCACGCTTGAGCCGGAAGCAGATCCTGGTCCGCGCCGCACTGGCCCTCGTGCTGCTCTACCTGTTCCTCGTGGGCGTCGGCATGGTCGAGGACGGCATCGCCCACATGGGCGAGGGGTTCAACGATGCGGTGCTGGCCGGGGTCAGTCATCCGCTCTCCGGCCTGTTCGCCGGTGTGCTGGCCACCATCCTCGTGCAGTCCTCGTCGGTGTCGACGTCGGCGATCGTCGGGATGGTGGCGGCCGGGGTGATCCCGGTGGAGATCGCCGTGCCGATGGTCATGGGAGCCAACATCGGCACCACCGTGACCAACACGCTGGTCACGCTGGTGAGCATGCGCCGGAGGGCGGAGTTCCGGCAGGTGGTGGCGGCGGCGACCATGCACGACCTGTTCAACTTCCTCGCCGTGCTGATCCTGCTGCCGCTGGAACTGCTCACCGGCTTCCTGGCCTCGGCGGCGCGCTGGCTGGGTGACGTCATCGCCGGCACCGGCGTGACCGGGGTGGACGTCGAGAGCCCGTTGGCGATGGCCACCGACCCGGCCGTCGAGGGCGTCTCCACCCTGGTGGCCGCGCTGGTCCCGGCCGGCGCCTTCCTCGGCACCGTGCTGCTGGTCGGAGGCATCGTCGCGCTGTACGTGACGATCCGCTTCATCAGCACGAACATGCGGGCCGTGGTGACCGGCCCGCTGCAGGAGAAGGCGAATCGGTCGGTGAGCAAGGCGGGTGGCCTGGTGGGCATCGCGGTGGGCACCGTCGCCGCCATCGCGGTCGTGAGCTCCTCGATCGTCACGGTCACGCTGCTCCCGCTGGTGGCCGCGGGGGTGCTGACCGTGCGGAACGCCTATCCGATCACCATCGGCGCCAACCTGGGCACCACGGTGACCGCCCTGCTCGCGGCGCTGGCCACCGGGCAACCAGAGGGGCTGGTGATCGCGCTGGTGCACGTGCTGTTCAACATCTCCGCCGTCCTGCTGATCTACCCCGTGCCGCAGGTCCGCTACCTGCCGGTGCGGCTGGCCGAAGGCCTGGGGGCCTTCGCCGCACGCCAGCGCTGGGCCATGCCGGCCTACGCCGGTGGGGTGTTCATCGCCCTGCCGATCGCCGCCGTGAGCCTGGGCTGAGGCCGGCGCGGGGGCTCACCCGCGCAGGCGCAGGCCGCGGGGAGTGGCCGCGAAACCGGCTGCCTGCAGTGCCTGGGACAGCGCGGTGTCCTCGTGCACCGAGGCGCCGTCGGCCTTCTGCACGACCATCCGGCCCAGCGCACCCGCGGACACCGCGCCGGAGAGCGCCGTCGCTGCTTCCTTGAGCACCTGTTCCTCCTCGGTCCAGGAGAGCAGCGTCTTCCCACCGCGCTCGACGTAGAGCACCAGCTCGCCGTCGACCAGGACGACCAGCGCCCCCGCCTTGCGCCCGGCCCGGTGCCCCGCCTTCCGGCCGGCGCCGGTGCCCTCGCCGAGGTCCACGGCCGTCCCGTCGGCCGCGACCGTGCGCTCGGGCCAGGGCAACGCCGCCCCGTAGACGTTGGCCGGGTCGGTCGCGGCGAGCACGACGGCGCCCGCCGGCACCCGGTCGGGCGAGGCGAAGCTGCGCAGCCGGTCGACCGATCCGGGCGTGCCGAACTGGGCGGCCCCGAGGGTCTCCACGAAGTAGCCGCGCCGGGCCCGGCCGTTCTCCTCGAACGCCCGCAGCACCGGGTAGACGGCGGAGAAGCCGCCGACGACCTGCTCGGCCATGACCGCGCCGCGGGTGAGGACGCCGTGCCGCTCCAGCAACGCCTCGGCCCGTGCCGTGGTGCGCCGGGTGGCGTTGGCCTCCCGGTCGGGCAGCCGCGACCAGCGCCCGGCCACCGTGGGCGGGCCGCTGCGGGTCGGCATCGCGCCCCGGCTCAACCGCGGGCGGCCGTACCGGTTGCGCGTGACCCGCGGGGGAGCGGCGGCCCGCTTGTGGGTGCCGCCCCCGCCGAGCCGGGTGCGCAGCGGGGCCAGGGTGTCGTTGGTCAGCGCGCCGGCCCACACCAGGTCCCACACCAGGTCGGCGAGCGCGGCGTCGTCGGTGGCGCCGAGGGCATCGGAGAGACCCCGGAAGAACATCGCCTGCCCACCGGCGAGCAGTTCGAGCAGCGGCTGCCCCTCACCGGCGACCTCCAGCTGCTCGGGCAGCAGCAGCGGCGCCAGGTCGGCGGGCACCAGGCTGAGCCAGCCGTCCCCGCCGGGCAGCCCCCCGGCGCCGGCCCACAGCACCTCGCCTGCGCTGGTGAGCTCGTCGAGCATGGCCGGCGAGTAGTCGCGTACTCGCGCCGGAAGCACGAGCGACTCCAGCGCGCTGGCCGGTACCAGGGCACCGGCCAGCTGCTCCACGACGGCTAGCACTCCGTCGGCACCCCGCAACCGGCTGCCCACCGACTGCCAGGACGGCGTGAACCGGGCCAGCGTGCCGGTGGGCACCGGCTCGACCTCCTGCCGGAGTTTGGCCAGGCTGCGCCGCCGGATGGACCGGAGCACGTCGGCGTCGCACCACTCCTGCCCGGTGCCGCCGGGGCGGAACTCCCCGGAGACGAGCCGCCCGGTACCGGTGAGCCGCTGCACCGTCGCGGTGACCACGGCGACGCCCAGGCCCAGCCGGGTGGCGGCCTCGGCGGGCTGGAAGGGGCCGTGCGTGCGCGCGTAGCGGCCGACCAGGTCGCCGAGCGGGTCGGCGACGGGCTCGGTGAACACCTCGGGCACGCCGACGGGCAGCGCGGTGCCCAGGGCGTCCCGTAGCCGGCCGGCGTCCTCGATGGCGACGTACCGCTCCTCGCCGGCGATGCGGACGACCAGGGCCCGGCGGGCGGCGACCAGCTCGTCGAGCCACTCCCGGGGCACGCCTCGGCGCGCTGCCTCTGCGGCGGTGAGGTCACCGACCACCCGGAGCAGGTCGCCGGCGCCGTCGACGTCGCGGGGGTGGCGCTGCTCGGGCAGCCGCTGCAGCTCCGCCTCGATCTCGGCGATCGCCTCCGCGTCGAGGAGCTCGCGCAGCTCCGAGCGGCCGAGCAGCTCCGCGAGCAGGCCGGTGTCCAGGGCGAGCGCCTGGGCCCGGCGCTCGGCCAGCGGGGCGTCACCCTCGTAGAGGAACTGGCCGACGTAGCCGAACAGCAGCGACTGGGCGAACGGTGACGCCGTCTCGGTCTGCACGTCGACCACCCGCACCCGGCGGGCCCGCACGTCGCGCATCAGCTCGACCAGCCCGGGCACGTCGTAGACGTCCTGCAGCACCTCGCGCGCCGCCTCGAGGGTGATCGGGAACGAGGCGAACTCGCTGGCGACCGAGAGCAGCTGGGCGGCGCGCTGCCGCTGCTGCCACAGCGGGGTGCGGCGGCGCGGGTCGCGGCGGGGGAGCAGCAGCGCGCGGGCGGCGCACTCGCGGAACCGGCTGGCGAACAGCGCCGAGCCGCCGACCTCCGCGGTGACCTCGCGCTCGACGTCGTCGGGGTCGAGCACGGCCAGCTCGCCCTCCGGTGGCTCGCCGGTCGTGTCGGGCAGCCGCAGCACGATGCCGTCGTCGGAATGCATGGAGGAGACGTCGACGCCGTAGCGCTCCCGCAGCCGCGCAGCGAGCACCAGCGCCCACGGAGCGTTGACCTGGGCGCCGAAGGGGGAGTGGACGACCAGCCGCCAGTCGCCGAGCTCGTCGCGGAACCGCTCGACCAGCAGCGTCCGGTCGTCGGGCAGGTGGCCGGTGGCCGCCTTCTGCTCGCCGAGGTAGGCCGCCAGGTTCGCCGCGCCCCACTCGTCCAGCCCGGCGGCCCGCGCCCGCTCCAGCCCGGCCTCCGGGGTGGCCGAGCCGACCTCCCGCAGGAACGCCCCCAGCGCCCGGCCGAGCTCGAGCGGCCGCCCGGGGGCGTCGCCGTGCCAGAACGGCATCTTCCCGGGCTGGCCGGGCGCGGGGGTGACCAGCACGCGGTCGTGGGTGATCTCCTCGATCCGCCAGGACGAGGACCCCAGCAGGAACACGTCGCCCGCGCGCGACTCGTAGACCATCTCCTCGTCCAGCTCGCCGACCCGGCGGCCACCGGCCCCTTCGCCACCGACCAGGAAGACGCCGAACAGCCCGCGGTCGGGGATCGTGCCGCCGCTGGTGACGGCGAGCCGCTGGGCGCCGGCGCGGGCGGTGAGCGTGTCGGTGACCCGGTCCCAGGTGAGCCGCGGGCGCAGCTCGGCGAAGGCGTCCGACGGGTAGCGCCCGGCCAGCATGTCGAGGACGGCGTGCAGCGCCGACTCCGGCAGCGAGGAGAAGGCCGCCGAGCGCCGCACCAGCGCGCCGACCTCCTCCACGGTGCGGGGCCGCTCGGAGACGATCGCGACGATCTGCTGCGCCAGCACGTCCAGGGGGTTGCGCAGGTAGCGGATCGACTCGATCGCGCCAGCCTTCATCCGCTCGGCCACCAGCGCGCACTGCACCAGGTCACCGCGGTACTTGGGGAACAGCACCCCGCGGCTGACCGCCCCGACCTGGTGCCCGGCGCGACCGACCCGCTGCAGCCCGCTGGCGACCGTGGGCGGCGCCTCGACCTGGACGACGAGGTCGACCGCGCCCATGTCGATGCCGAGCTCGAGGCTCGAGGTCGCGACGACGGCGGGCAGGCGGCCGGATTTCAACGCCTCCTCGACGACGGCCCGCTGCTCGCGGGAGACCGAGCCGTGGTGGGCCGCGGCGACCGGCTGGAAGGCCTCCGGGAGGCCGCCGCCGGAGCCGGCCTGGGCCATCAGGGCGGCGGCGTTCGTGCCGGGCGGGACGGGCTCGCCGGTGGTGCGCTCGTAGGCCAGCTCGTTGAGCCGGCTGGTCAGCCGCTCGGCCAGCCGACGGGAGTTGGCGAAGACGATCGTGCTGCGGTGCGCCTGCACCAGGTCGAGCACCCGCTCCTCGACCGCCGGCCAGATCGAGTTGCGCGGCTGGTGCCCGGCCGCCGAGCCCTCCAGCTCGCCGGTCGGTTGCCCCAGCTCGCTCATGTCCTCGATCGGCACGACGACCGAGAGGTCCCAGCGCTTGGTCGAGCCGGGGGAGACCACCTGCACCGGCCGGCCGCCGGCGAGGAAGGTGGCGACCTCCTCGATGGGCCGCACGGTGGCCGACAGGCCGATCCGCTGCGCCGGCCGGTCGAGCAGCTCGTCGAGCCGGTCGAGGGAGACGGCTAGGTGGGCGCCGCGCTTAGAGTCGGTGACCGCGTGGACCTCGTCGACGATCACCGTCTCGACGCCGCGCAGCGCCTCCCGCGCCTGGCTGGTGAGCAGCAGGAACAGCGACTCCGGCGTGGTGATGAGGATGTCGGGCGGGCGGCGCGCGAAGGTGCGCCGCTCGTCGGCGGGGGTGTCGCCCGAGCGGATGCCGACGCGGATCTCCGGCCGCGGCAGCCCCAGCCGTGCGGCGGCCTGGCCGATGCCGGCCAGCGGCGCCCGCAGGTTGCGCTCGACGTCGACGGCCAGCGCCTTGAGGGGGGAGACGTAGAGGACCCGGCACCGTGTCCGCTCGTCGGCCGGCGGGGTGGCGGCGAGCCGGTCGAGCGACCACAGGAACGCCGCCAGGGTCTTCCCCGACCCGGTCGGGGCGACGACGAGGGCGTGCTCGCCGCTGCTGATCGCCTGCCAGGCCCCGTCCTGGGCGGCCGTCGGCTGCTCGAACGCACCGGTGAACCAGGCGCGGGTGGGCTCGGAGAACCGGGCCAGCGCACCGGGGGCGGGAGTCGGGCGGGCGGGCACGCGCTCAGTGTCCCCGCCGTGTACGACACTTCGCTGACCGGCGGGCGCCGGACGGCGGGACCTTCCCGCCCGGGAGACGGGAGTGCACGTGCCACCGCTGCAGCAGCCCGAGGCCACCATCAACGTCGCCGGCGTGCAGCGCCGCACCCTGGGCGTCCTCAGCGGCGGTGTGGCGCTCGCCGGGCTCGGCGTCACCGTCGGCATCACCGCGGGCGGGTTGCTGGCCCGCGACGTCGCCGGCACCGACACCGCCTCGGGCCTGGGGCAGACGGCCGGTGTCCTGGGGGCGGCGGTGCTGGCGGTGCCGCTGGCGCGGATCAGCGACACCGCGGGGCGGCGGGCCGGTCTGGCCACCGGCTACGGCGTGAGCGTCGTCGGCGCCGTCCTCACCGTCCTCGCCGCGGCGGCGTCGTCCCTGCTCCTGCTCCTGGCCGGGCTGTTCCTGTTCGGCGCCGCGACGGCGTGCGGGCTCCAGTCGCGCTACGCCGCGGCCGACCTCGCCGCACCCGAGCGCCGCGGCCGGTCGCTGTCGCTGGTCGTGTGGGCCACGACCGTCGGCTCGGTGGTCGGCCCCAACCTCGCCGCACCGGGCGCCGAGCTCGGCGAGGCCCTCGGGCTGCCGGCGCTCGGTGGCGTCTTCGTGGTGTCGGCGGTCGTGTTCGCGCTCGTCGCCGTGGGCTTCCTGCTGCTCCTGCGGCCCGATCCGCTGCTGGTGGCCCGGGCGCTCGGCGGAGGCGACGGCGGTTCCCGGCCGCGGCACGCCACCGGGGCCGCTCTGCGGGCGGTGTGGGCGACCCCGGCCGGGCGGCTGGGGATCACCGCGGTCGTGGTGGCCCACTCGGTGATGGTCGGGGTCATGGTGATGACGCCGGTGCACATGGGCCACGCGGGCGGGCCCGAGGGGACGGTGCTCCGCCTCGTGGGCCTGGTGATCAGCGTGCACGTCGCCGGCATGTACCTGTTCTCCCCGCTGGTCGGCATGCTCGCCGACCGGGTCGGCGCGCCGACGGTCGTAGCCCTGGGTGCCCTGCTGCTCCTGGCCGCGGCCGCCGTGTCGGGGACGGCGGCCCCCGCCGACTCGGTGCAGCTGGGCGCCGGCCTGCTGCTGCTCGGCCTGGGTTGGTCGTGCGGGCTGATCGCGGGGTCGGCGCTGGTCACCGCGTCGGTCGGCCCGGAGCTGCGGCCGACCGCGCAGGGCGGCACCGACCTGCTGATGGGGCTCGGGGCCGCGCTGGCGGGGGTGGTCGGGGGGCCGCTCCTCGCCTGGGGCGGGTTCGGCCTGGTGTCCGCCGTGTCCGCCGCGCTGGTGCTCCCGCTGGTCGTGGTGTGGCTCGGGACGCGGGTCAGCGCCCGCGGTAGTTCCTGATCAGCACCACGATGATCGCGACGAGCGCGACGACGATGCCGATCTCGAGGACGGTGTCGAGCGTCGCGGAGCCGGTGCCCGGGATCATGCGCGCCAGCCTAGGGCGGCACCGGCGCGAGCGGGTCCCGGCGGGTTAGCGTCGGGGTGTGCGCCTGCAGGAGTTCTGGTCCCGGCTCGACGGTCAGTTCGGGTCCATGCGCGCCCAGAGCGTGGCGCGCGACCACGTCTTCTCCACCCTGGGCGGCCGCACCGCCGTGGACGCCATCGACGAGGGCGTGCCGGTCCGCAAGGTGTGGCTGGCCATCTGCGAGGACTTCGACGTGCCCGTCAAGGAGCGCTGAGACGACGCCCACGGCCGGGTCGGCGTGTCGGCCTGGCAGTCGAACAGGTGTTCGGCCTACTGTGACGTCCACAGGGCGGCCGCTCCTCCACACCCCGCCCCGCAATCCGGAAACTGTCGGTGCCTCGCCCTAGCGTCGGTCCCGACCCGCTTCTCGCGAACCGAAGGTGACGCACCATGCCAGCAACGCTCGACCGCGACAAGGCCCTCGACATGGCCCTCGCCCAGATCGACAAGCAGTTCGGCAAGGGCTCGGTGATGCGGCTGGGCGACAGCCCCGAGGTGGCCATCAAGGTCATCCCGACCGGCTCGATCGCCCTCGACATCGCGCTGGGCATCGGTGGCCTGCCCCGCGGCCGGGTCATCGAGGTCTACGGGCCGGAGTCCTCCGGTAAGACCACGGTCGCCCTGCACGCGGTGGCCAACGCCCAGGCCAACGGCGGCATCGCCGCGTTCATCGACGCCGAGCACGCGCTCGACCCGGAGTACGCCCGCGCCATCGGCGTGGACACTGACGCGCTGCTGGTCAGCCAGCCCGACACCGGTGAGCAGGCGCTGGAGATCGCGGACATGCTGATCCGCTCCGGCGCGCTCGACATCATCGTCATCGACTCCGTCGCGGCCCTGGTGCCGCGCGCCGAGATCGAGGGCGAGATGGGTGACAGCCACGTGGGTCTGCAGGCCCGCCTGATGAGCCAGGCGCTGCGCAAGATCACCGGTGCGCTGAGCAACTCCGGCACGACGGCGATCTTCATCAACCAGCTGCGCGAGAAGGTCGGCGTCGTCTACGGCTCGCCCGAGGTCACCACCGGTGGCCGGGCGCTGAAGTTCTACTCGTCGGTGCGGCTCGACGTCCGTCGTATCGAAACCCTCAAGCAGGGCACCGACGCGATCGGCAGCCGTACCCGCATCAAGGTGGTCAAGAACAAGGTCGCCGCGCCGTTCAAGCAGGCCGAGCTCGACATCCTGTGGGGCCAGGGCTTCAGCCGCGAGGGCGGCATCGTCGACGCCGGTGTCGAGCAGGGCATCGTGAAGAAGTCCGGTGCTTGGTACACCTACGAGGGCGACCAGCTCGGCCAGGGCAAGGAGAACGTCCGCAACTTCCTGAAGGACAACCCCGACCTCGCCGACGAGATCGAGAAGAAGGTCAAGGAGAAGCTGGGCATCGGCCCGACGCTGGACGCTCCGGCGCCGGTCGACGCCCCCGACTTCTGATCCGGTGCTGGACGACCGGCCCTCGAACCGTCGGCGCGGCTCCGGGGTGACCCGGGCCGGCCGACGTTCGCGGACGCCGGGTGGCGACGATCCCCTGACCCCGGACGTCGCCCCCGGTTCCCCGGAGGACGACGCGGGCGATCCCGAGCAGGTAGCACGGTCGATCTGCCTCCGTGCGCTGACCGGGGCCCCGAAGACCCGCCAGCAACTGGCGGATCTCCTCGCGACCCGGGGAGTGCCCGATGACGCGGCCGAGGCGGTGCTGGACCGGTTCACCGAGGTCGGCCTGATCGACGACGCCGCGTTCGCCCGCGCCTGGGTGAGCAGCCGGCAGGCCGGTCGTGGACTGGCGCGCCGGGCGCTCTCCGCCGAACTGCGGGCGAAGGGCGTCGATCCGGAGACGGCCGCGGAGGCCGTCGAAGCGGTGGATGACGACGACGAGCGCGACGCGGCTCGTCGGCTCGTGGCCCGGCGGGTCGGGAGCATGCGCCGGCTCGACCGTGCGACGGCCACCCGCCGGCTCATCGGCATGCTCACCCGCAAGGGCTACAACGGCGGTCTCGCCGCGGCGGTCGTGCGGGAGACGCTGGACGAGGCAGAGCTCGGCGATGACGTCGGCGACCTCCCCGAGTTCGACGAGGAGAGCGCGCTTCCCTGACCGGCGAGGTCGAGCCGGCCGTGAGTACGGCTCACGAGGGGTGGCGGCGAGGTCCGTCTGGTGCCGGCCGGTCGAGCCGGCGCATCAGCTCGAGCACCACGTCGGTGACCGGCTGTCGGGCGTCTACCCGTAGGGGCGATTCATGAGCCCAGGGTGCGTACGCCGCCGCGCGCGCGACGATCTCGCCCCACGAAGGCTCCGGCACGTGCGACAGGTCTCGTAGCCGGCCCTCCAGCCGACGGCGGTGCTCGACCTCGTCCTCGAGGACCAGCAGCACGAAGGCGAGGTCCACGCCGGCGGTGGCGGCCGCCACCCGCCAGGTCTCGCGGGCGGGTTCGCTGTCGTTCACCGCATCCACCACGACGGATGCTCCGAGCGCGAGGTTCTGCTGCACCACGGCCCGTGCGGCTTCGTACGCCGCTACCCCGGTCTCCCCGGAGCGGGGGAGCCCTGCGCCCAGGAGCGCGTCCTCGATCGGGTCGATGGAGATGTGGACGGCCCTCAGCCGGGCAGCCAGCTCGGTGGCGACCGCGGACTTGCCGGTGCCCGGCAGCCCCGAGATGACGATCAGCATCCACTCACCGTGCCGGGTCGGGGCGCGGTGCACCGGCCGACTCGGCGTGTCCGGCGGGCTCCGGTGCGCGTTCAGCCGCCGGCGACCTCGGTGCCCTGGTGGTAGATGACGCGCCAGTCGTCGGCCGTGCGTTCCCAGATGGTCGCGCGTCGCGTGACCCGGGCATCCTGCCGGAGTCGGTAGGTCAGCAGGAACGTGTCACCACCCAGCGGGCGGCAGGCGACGTCGCTGGTCTCCCAGTCATCGAGGACGCCGTCTGCGTAGCGCTGCTCCAGCACCGACCACACGTGCTCGCGGTCGTAGCGGGCGCCGGACGCGCCGACCTCCCAGAAGTCCTCGGCGGTCATGGCCTCGAAGGCGGACCGGCTCGTTCCTCGCTCGGTTCGGTGGAACAGAGGTTCCCGGGCCATCAGTTCGTCGAGGACGGCGGTGACGTCCGAGGCACCCATGCACGCCACTGTGCCTGTCCGCGAGACGATCGCACCGGGCGAGGACCGGCCACCATCGCGTTCCTCGGCCAGACTTAGCCTGCGGCGAGCCAGGCGGTCACGTCGACGGCCACCCCGTCCGGGGCTTCCGGGTCGGCCACCAGCCAGGCCGGGTCCCGGAGTTGGCCGCTCGACAGCCAGCGGGTGATCTCCGCGTCGAAGGCGTCCTCGTCCGAGGCGTTCGGGCGGCGGCGCTCACCGACGAACGTCAGATCGGTCTCGGTGCCGTCCTCGTAGCGGAGCACCACCCGGCACCGCGACCGCCGGTGCCGGGCCGGCGGCACGACCTCGCGGACGACCGCGCTCTCCGCGCCGGCTGCCTCGGCGAGCGCCGGCGCGGCGGCGCGCAGACGCTCGACGAACGCCTGGCCCGCGTCCAGCTGGGCCGCCGCATCCACGGTCACGGGGGCGACGACGGGCGCGTCGGCGGCCGGCGGGATCGTCTCAGTGGAACTCCGGGGAACCGGGGGCAGGTTGCGGCGCCCGGCCGCGTGCATCGTCTCCATCGTGCCGACCAGTCTCGCGACCGTTTCGCTCCGTGACCCTCCGGCGCGCCCAGCTGGGACGAGTGGGTCGGACGTGAACGAGCCGGTCAGGCGGGTGGCGAGTCGGTGGCCCCCTGGTCGAGGGCGCCGTCGGTACGAGCGGGCAGCTCACACCGCGCCGCCGCCACCACCCATCTGCACGTCCGCCGGCAACTCGGCCTTGCCTCCACCCGACGTAGCGCTCCGGCGGGTGCGCCGCTCGACGAGTTTCGCCAGCTGTGAGAGCAGCACGTTGATCACGATGTAGATCAGCCCTGCGGCGACGTACAGCTGGAAGGTGTACTGGTTGCCGAAGCTGAGGGAGAAGAACTCCACCAGGCTGCGCGCACCTCGGAGCAGCTCGAAGTAGCCGATGATGAACCCGAGCGAGCTGTCCTTCAGCAGGACGACGAGTTGGGCGATCAGGACCGGGAGCATGCGTCGGGTGGCCTGGGGGAGCAGCACCAGCGACATCACCTGGTACTTGCGCATGCCGATGCCGAAGGCGGCCTCGCGCTGCCCCTTGTCGATCGACAGGATCCCGGCCCGGAAGATCTCGGCGAGCACCGCCGAGTTGTAGAGGATGAGCCCGCCGGCGAGCGCCTGGAAGGCGGAGAGCTCGATGCCGTACTTCGGCAGTACGAAGTACAGCGCGAAGATGACGACAAGCAGCGGGATGGCCCGGAAGAACTCGATGTAGGTGCCGACCAGCCAGCGCACTGGGCGGTGGTCGGACAACCGCCCGACGGCCAGCAGCAGCCCCAGGACTGTGGCCACGACCATGCCGACAGCTGCGACCTGGAGCGTGTTGACCAGCGCGCGGCCGAGCGTCTGCGGGACGCCGGTGCGCGGATCGAACAGCACCGCCCAGCGCTGGCTCTCCAGCTGACCGTTGCCGGCCAGCCGGATGAGGACGACGGCGAGGATCCCCAGGATCAGCAGAATGCCGATGCCGGTACCGACGCGGATGCGGGCGCGCGCCTTGGGCCCGGGGATGTCGAAGAGGACCGGCGTGGTCATCGGAGGATCGCCACCCGTCGCTCCAGGCGGTGCACGCCGAAGGCGAGCGGCAACGTGATGATCATGTAGGCGACCACGACCCCCAGCAGGACGGCGGTGAGCTGCCCGGCGTCGGCGTTGACCAGGCGGGGGAGCAAAGAGCTCAGCTCGCTGGTGGCGAAGCCTGCCGCGATGGAGCTGTTCTTGACCATCGCGATGAAGACGTTGCCCAGCGGCGGGACGACGGTGCGGAACGCCTGCGGGAGCACCACCTCGCGCAGCGACTGCCCGAAGGTGAGGCCGATGGCGCGGGACGCTTCGGCCTGCCCGGTCGAGACGGAGTTGATCCCCGAGCGCACCGCCTCGCAGACGAACGCCGCGGTGTACAGCCCGAGGGACAGCACAGCCCCTGTGTAGAAGCCCAGGATGAAGTCGATCTGCGGCAGGCCGAAGATCAGGAAGAAGAAGACCACCGTCAGCGGCGTGTTACGGAAGGTCTCGACGTAGAAGGTCGCCAGCCCGCGCAGCGGCGGGACCGGACTGACCCGCGCCGCGGCCAGGAGCGTGCCCAGCACCAGCGCCAACAGGCCGGCGAGCAGTGACAGGCTCAGCGTCGTCAGGAACGCATCCCACAGCAGGCCGAAGTTGTCAGCGAGGAACTGCACACCGCCTCCTCTCGGGGCTGGTCAGAAGGCGGCGCTGTGGGGCGGATACCCCCGCCCCACAGCGCCGGAGATTGTCAGTAGCGGTCGACGTCCGGCGGCTGGGGGGCCTCCTGGCCGCTGATGGCGCCGGCGGTGCGGTCCCAGGCGTCCGCCCAGGCGCCGCTCTCGTAGGCCTCTTCCAGCGTGTCGTTGATGAACGCGCGGAACTCGTCGTCACCCTTCGGCACGCCGATGCCGTACGGCTCCTCGGTGAACGGGTTGCCCACGAGCTCGAACGCGCCGTCGCTGCCGGCGACCAGGCCGGTGAGGATGACGTTGTCCGTGGTCACGGCGTCGACCTGGCCGTTGGCCAGGGCGTCGGCGCACTTGGAGTAGACGTCGAACAGCGTCAGGGTCGCCTCCGGGTAGTTGTCCCGGATGTTCTGTGCCGGCGTGGAGCCCTCCACCGAGCAGACGTTCTTGCCCGCCAGGTCCTCGGGGCCCTCGATGCCCTCCGGGTTGCCGGCCGCCACCATGATGTCCTGGCCGGCCTCGTAGTACGGCCCGGCGAAGTCGATCAGCTCCTTGCGGGCGTCGTTGATGGTGTAGGTCGCCACCACCATGTCGACCTGGCCGTTCTGGAGGAAGGGCTCGCGGTTGGCCGAGACGGTCTCGGTCCACTCGATGTCCTCGGGTGCGATGCCGAGTTCGGCGGCGATGATCTTGGCGATCTCGACGTCGAAGCCCTCAGGGGTCTCGGTGTTGGGGTTGAGGAGCCCGAACCCGGGCTGGTCGAACTTGGTGCCGACGGTGATGGACCCCGCCTCGGCCAGTTCGGCCATCGTGGTGCCGGCTTCGAAGTCGACCTCCTCCTGCACCTCGACGGTCGAGTCGGCGGCGTCCTCTGCCTGGTCGCCGGCCTCGCTGCCACCGCAGGCGGTGAGCATGAGGCCGAGGGCCGCGAGCGAGGCGGCGTAGCGGGTGGTGCGCATGAGCTGTCCTTCCGTAGGGACGGTCAGTGGTTCAGGATCTTGGACAGGAAGTCCTTGGCCCGGTCGGAGCTCGGGTTGCTGAAGAACGTCTCGGGGTCGGACGACTCCACGATCCGGCCGCCGTCCATGAACACGACGCGGTTGGCGGCCTTCCTCGCGAAACCCATCTCGTGGGTGACGACGATCATCGTCATGCCCTCGGCCGCCAGGCCGACCATCACGTCGAGCACCTCGCTGATCATCTCGGGGTCCAGGGCCGAGGTCGGCTCGTCGAAGAGCATGACCTTCGGGTCCATGGCGAGGGCCCGCGCGATCGCCACCCGCTGCTGCTGACCACCCGAGAGCTGAGCCGGGTACTTGTCCGCCTGGGCGCCCACGCCCACCCGGTCCAGCAGCTCGCGGGCGCGCTTCTCGGCGTCCACCTTGGAGCGCTTGCGGACCTTGATCGGCCCCAGGGTGACGTTCTCGAGGATCGTCTTGTGCGCGAAGAGGTTGAAGCTCTGGAAGACCATGCCGACGTCGGCGCGCAGGCGGGCGAGCTGCTTGCCCTCCTCGGGCAGCCGCTCGCCGTCGATGACGATCTCGCCCCTCTCGATCGACTCGAGGCGGTTGATCGCACGGCACAGCGTCGACTTGCCCGACCCCGACGGGCCGATGACGACGACGACCTCCCCGCGGGCGATCTCGAGGTCGATGTCCTGCAGCACGTGCAGGTCGCCGAACCACTTGTTCACGCCGGACAGGCGGACGAGAGGCTCTCCGGTCGTACGGCTGGTCACCCTGGGGACCCTAAGGGTGGGAGGTCGCGGTTCCCGCACCGCGCGATCACGAAGGCGTAACGAACCCCGGTAGGTCGCGCGCTCACGGCTCGGTGTCCGCCCGTTCGGGTGACCGCTCCGGCGCGACGGAGAAGAGATCGCCCGGCTGGCAGCCCAGCGCGCCGCAGACCGCGGTCAGCGTGGAGAACCGGACGGCGCGCGCCCGCCCGTTCTTGAGCACCGACAGGTTGACCACTGAGACGCCGACGCGTTCCGAGAGCTCGACCAGCGTCATGCCCCGCTCGTCCAGGAGCCGGTCCAGGTGGCAGACCACGCGGTGGGCGGCGTCCTCGTCGGGGGCCGGCTCGCCCAGGCGGGGGCTCACACGGTCCCCTCGACCTCGTCCTCCAGCGCGCGCCCGCGGCGGAAGGCCTCGGCCGCGGCCAGGAGGGCGAGGGCCAGCCCGATCGGCATGAACGGGATCGTGACCTCGAACAGGACGAGCGGGGAGTCGGGCCCGGCCAGGTCGAGGTGCTCGAGCACGGCGGTGGCGACCACTCCCTCGGCCATGGGCACCACCAGGCCGCCGAGGACGACGGCCGCGGCGAGGCCGGCCAACCGGCCGGGGTTGCGCCGGTCGAAGGGGTGCCCGTCGTGGATGGCCCAGAGCACCCGCGCCAGCAGCCATGCGCCGACAGCGACGGCGATCGCGCTCAGCGAGGCCGGCAGCTCGGTGAGCGCCCGCAGCCCGGCCGGGAGGTCGGAGGCGACCAGCGTCGACTCCGGCGTGGAGTCGACGACCCAGACGCCCTCCGGCAGCCCGGGCAGGTCGAGCGCGCGGTCCCCGTCCGGTTCGGCCGCGTTCACCGTGATGCTGCCGCCCGGCTGGGTGAGCTGGTTGATCGGCTGCACCACCGCGAAGAGGGCCGCGACGCCGGCGACGACGAACAGGACGGCGGCGCCCAGGTTCGTGCCGGTGCGGCCGAGGAAGGGGCGGCTCGTCGTCATGGCGCGGACCATAACGACTTTCGATAGCAACGACAATCGTTGTTCGGGCCGCGACGTACCCTTCCTCCTGTCATGAGCAGCCTTGTGGAGAGCCCCGCCCCGCGCACCTACCGGGTGCGCACCTACGGGTGCCAGATGAACGTGCACGACTCCGAGCGGCTGTCCGGCCTCCTGGAGCAGGCGGGGTACACCGCCGCGGCGGACGGGGACGACGCCGACGTCGTCGTCCTCAACACCTGCGCCGTGCGCGAGAACGCCGACAATCGCCTCTACGGCAACCTCGGGCACCTCCGCCCGGTCAAGGACGCCCGCCCCGGCATGCAGATCGCCGTCGGCGGCTGCCTCGCGCAGAAGGACCGCGGCGAGATCGTCCGGCGGGCGCCGTGGGTCGACGTCGTCTTCGGCACCCACAACGTCGGCTCGCTGCCGGCCCTTCTGGAGCGGGCCCGGCACAACGCCGAGGCGCAGGTGGAGATCGCCGAGGCGCTGGAGGTCTTCCCCTCGACCCTGCCCGCGAAGCGGGACTCCGCCTACTCCGGCTGGGTGTCGATCAGCGTCGGCTGCAACAACACCTGCACGTTCTGCATCGTCCCGGCGCTGCGCGGCAAGGAGAAGGACCGCCGTCCCGGCGAGATCCTGGCCGAGGTGCAGGCGCTGGTCGACCAGGGCGTGCTCGAGGTGACCCTGCTCGGGCAGAACGTGAACAGCTACGGCAGCGACTTCGGTGACCGTGGCGCGTTCGCCGACCTGCTGCGGGCCACCGGCCGCATCGAGGGGCTGGAGCGGATCCGGTTCACCAGCCCGCACCCGGCGATGTTCACGGACGACGTCATCGCCGCCATGGCCGAGACGCCGGCGGTCTGCCACCAGCTGCACATGCCGCTGCAGTCCGGCTCGGACGACGTCCTCAAGCGGATGCGCCGCGCCTACCGGCAGGAGCGCTACCTCGGAATCATCGACCGGGTGCGCGCCGCCATGCCCGACGCCGCGATCACCACCGACATCATCGTCGGGTTCCCCGGGGAGACGGAGGAGGACTTCCAGCAGACCCTGGACGTCGTCCGGCGGGCGCGGTTCGCCAGCGCCTTCACCTTCCAGTACTCCAAGCGGCCGGGCACGCCCGCCGCCGAGATGGAGGGGCAGCTGCCCAAGGAGGTCGTGCAGGAGCGCTACCTCCGGCTGACCGCGCTGCAGGACGAGATCAGCTGGGACGAGAACCGGAAGCTCGTCGGCGCGCGGGTGGAGCTGCTCGTGGCCGCGGGGGAGGGGAGCAAGGACGCCGCGCGCGGCCGGCTCTCCGGCCGTGCCCGCGACGGGCGGCTCGTGCACTTCACGGCGGCCGACGGGGTGCGCCCCGGCGACGTCGTCGAGACCGTCGTCACCCAGGCCGCGCCGCACCACCTGGTCGCCGACGGCCCGCTGCTGTCCCACCGGCGCACCCGCGCCGGGGACGCGAGCGAGGCCGGGACCCGGCCCACGACCCCGGGCGTCTCGCTGGGCATGCCGCGGATCGGCGTCCCCGAGCCGCTCCCGGTGCTCACGACCGGCTGCTGAACCAGGGCACAGGAAGCTTTACCTACGGGATCGCGAGCAGAACCGTAGGTAAAGCTTCCTATGCCTGGCAGGGCTAGCGGCGAGCGGACTTCTCGGCCTCGGCCAGCCACTCCCGCCGGGTGGCGAGGTTCGCCTGCGCCTCGGCGATGCGGCGCTGGTCGCCCGCGGCCTCGGCCTTGGCCAGCTGCTCCTCGGCCTTGGTGACGGCGGCCCGCATCGAGGCGACCATCGGGTTCTCCGGGGCGGTGCGCACCCGGCCGGCGTCGGCGGCCCCGCGCACCTTCTGCTCCACGGCCTGCATCCGGTCCTCGAGCTGTCGCATCACCGCGCGCGGCACGTGCCCGATGGCGTCGTAGCGCTCCTGGATCTTCCGCAGCGCGTTCTGTGCCCCGCGCAGGTCCTTGCCCGGGTCGAGTTGCTCGGCCTCGGCCAGCAGCTCCTCCTTGGCCCGCTGGTTGGCGACCTGCTCGGCGTCACGCGCCTTGTCCTGCTCGGCGCGGGCGCTGAAGAACACGTCCTGCGCGGCGCGGAACTCCTTCCACAGGTCGTCGTCGCCGTCCCGGCCGGTGCGCGGCACGGCCTTCCAGCGGTCCATCAGCGAGCGCATCGCGGCGCTGGTGGAACCCCAGTCGGTGGACGTCGACAGCCGCCGCGCCTCGGCGATCAGCTCCTGCTTGGCCGCACGGGCCTCACCGCGCTGGGCGTCCAGCTGCGCGAAGTGGGCGCCGCGGCGGCGGCCGAAGGCGTCGCGGGCGGCGGCGAACCGGGACCACAGCGCGTCGTCGGTCTTGCGGTCGATGCCGCGGATGGTCTTCCACTCCTCGACGATCGCCTTGAGGCGGTCGCCGGCGGCCTTCCAGGACGTCGACTCGGCGGCGATCTGCTCGGCCTCGGCGGCCAGGGCTTCCTTGCGCGCCACCTGCGCCGCCCGGGCGGCGGCCTTCTCCGCCCGGTACTCGACGGCGGCGGCCTCGGCGGTCGCCACGATGGCGCGGGCCCGGGCGGCCAGCCCCTCGAGGTCGCCCACCGCGGCGGCGGTCGGGATCGACTCGGCCAGCGCCTGGGCCTTCGCCTTGATCTCGCCGGGGTTGCCGGTGTGCGCCTTGAGCCGGGCCTCCAGCAGCGACACCTCGGTGGCGAGGTCGTCGAAGCGGCGGCCGTAGTGGGCGAGCCCCGCCTCGGCGTCGCCCGCCTGCCACGAGCCGACCTCGCGCTCGCCGTCGGCGGTGCGCACGTAGACGGTGCCGTCCTCGTCGACCCGGCCCCACTGCGCCGGGTCGCTCACCACCCGCTCGACCGGAGGAGCCGCCGGGGCCGGGGCCGGCGTCGGCTCCGGGGTGGTCGCGGGTTCCGGTTCGGCCGCGGGTGCGGGCGCCGGCTCCGGTGCCGGCGCCGCGCCGGTGGGGTCGGCGAGGGCCGCCTCCGCGGGGGTCGGCGCCGCCGGCGTGCCGGCCGCGGGGGTCACCGCGTCGGCGCCGTCGGTCGGGGTCGCCGCCTCGGGGGCGGGGGTCTCGGGGGTCTCCGCAATCGGCGGAGCGGCCTGCTGCACCCCGTTGCCGGGGTCGTCCGTGCTCGACACGTCCGGCAGTGTCCCACGTCGCATCGGCGACACTGCTGCGGTGACCTCCCACCACGGCGGCGTCCCGGCCCGGACGCCCCGCCCGTCGGCTGCCGTCGCCTTCTGCCCGTGCCCGCCGCTGCTCGTCCCGGCGGTGGAGGGGCGGCCCTCGCCCGAGACCGCCGCGCTGCGGTCGGCCTGCGCGGATGCGGTGACCGCCTTGCTCGGCGCCGCGCCGGAGGTGGTGGTCGTCGTGGGGCCCGGTGCGGCGCCCGGGGAACGCTTCGGGCCCGGCGACGGCGGTGACCTCCGCGGGTTCGGCGTCGACCTGGAGCTGCCCTTCGACGGGTGGTTGCGCCCGGGAGGTCTCCGGCTCCCCCTCGCGCACACCGTCGGTACCTGGCTGCTCGACCAGGCGTCGTTCGCCGGCACCCGCGTCGGGGTCGGGCCGGCCGACCTCGGCCAGCTGCTGCGGGACCTGCCGCCTCCGGTGGGCGTGCTCGCGATGGGCGACGGCTCGGCCCGGCGCTCGGTCAAGGCACCCGGGTACCTGGATCCGGCGGCCGAGCCGTTCGACGCCGCCGTCGCCACCGCCCTGGCGACGGGGGACACCGCCGGGCTGGCCGCGCTCGACCCGGCGGCGGGGGAGCGGCTCCTCGCCGCCGGCGTACCGGTCTGGCGGGCGGTGGGAGCCGCGCTCGCGGGCCGGCACGTCACCGCGCGGCTGCGGTACGACGGGGCGCCGTTCGGGGTGGGCTACCCGGTCGCCGACTGGGTGGTCGCGTGAGCGGAGCGCCCGGCGGCGGCGGACCAGTGGTCCCGACCCCGCCGCCGGTGGTCGCGATCGTCGGCCCGACGGCGACCGGCAAGACCGCGCTCGCCGTCGAGCTGGCCCGGCGGCTGGGCGGCGAGGTGGTGAACGCCGACTCGATGCAGCTCTACCGCGGCATGGACATCGGCACCGCCAAGCCCGGTCTCGCCGAGCGCGGCGGGGTGCCGCACCACCTGCTCGACCTGTGGCACGTGCGCGAACCGGCATCGGTGGCCGAGTACCGGCGGCGAGCGCGAGCCGAGATAGACCGGCTGCGGGCCGCCGGCACCGTGCCGCTGCTCGTCGGCGGCTCGGGGTTGTACGTGCGCGCCGTCCTCGACGAGCTGGAGTTCCCCGGCACCGACCCGGTGGTCCGCGCCCGCCTGGAGGGGGAGCTCGCGGACGCCGGTCCGGCCGCGCTGCACGCCCGGCTGGCCGGGCTCGACCCGGCCGCCGCCGCGGCCGTCCTGCCCAGCAACGGCCGGCGGATCGTGCGCGCTCTCGAGGTGATCGAGCTGACCGGTGGGCCGTTCCGCGCCGAGCTCCCCGAGCCGCGCCCGCACTACCCGGCGGTGGTGCTCGGGCTGGACCGCGAACCCGCGGAGCTCGACGAACGGATCGCCGTCCGGGTCGACCGGATGTGGGCCGCGGGGTTCGTGGACGAGGTGGCGGCGCTCGCCGCCGACGGGCTCCGCGAGGGGCCGACGGCCTCCCGCGCCCTCGGCTACGCCCAGGTGCTGGCCCAGTTCGACGGCGCGCTGTCGGCCGAGGAGGCACGCGAGCGCACCGTCACCACGACCCGCAGGTTCGTGCGTCGGCAGCGGTCCTGGTTCCGGCGGGACGCCGCGACGATGTGGCTCGACGCCGCCCGGGCCGACCTGGCCGACGCAGCGACCGGGGTGATCACCGGCCGTACGATCGATCCGTGACCTCCTCGCCGCGCGTGCTGCTCGGGCACGGCACCGAGAACGACTTCGTGGTGCTGCCCGACCCCGACGGCACCGTGTGGGCCGGCGACCGGCTGGATGCCGCCATGGTGCGGCGGCTGTGCGAGCGCCGGGCCGGGCTGGGGGGCGATGGCGTGCTGCGGCTGGTGCGCAGCGCCCACGTGCCCGACGCTCCCGCCGTGCTGGGGGAGGACCTGCCCCGGTGCGAGTGGTTCATGGACCACCGCAACGCCGACGGCTCCTACGCGGAGATGTGCGGCAACGGCATCCGGCTGTTCCTGCACGCGCTGATCAGCGAGGGGCTCGTCGACCGCGCCGCCTGCGCCGACGGCCTGCTCGTCGGCACCCGGGGCGGGCCCCGCCGGGTGGGCGCCGGTGCCGACGGCGGCTACTGGGTCGACATGGGCCCCGCCCGCCCGTTCGGCGAGGGCGAGGCGCTGCTCGACGGCCGGGCGTTCGCCGGTCTCGCCGTCAGCATGGGCAACCCCCACCTGGCCTGCCTGACCGACGTGCCCGTCGAGCAGCTGGACCTGACCGGTACCCCGGCGTTCGACGAGGGGCTGTTCCCGGAGGGCGTCAACGTCGAGCTGGTGAACGTCCTGGAGCCGGGTGCCCACGTGCGGCTGCGGGTCAGCGAGCGCGGGGTGGGCGAGACGCGGTCGTGCGGCACCGGCGCCTGCGCCGCGGCCTACGCGGCCCTGCGTGCCGCGGGCGCCGACGAGGGCACGGTCGTCGTCGACGTCCCCGGGGGCCGCCTGTCGGTGCAGGTGACCCCCGGGACGACGGTCCTCAGCGGTCCGGCCGTGCTGGTGTCGGCCGGCACGCTGTGCCCGGAGTGGCTCCGGGCCTGAGGCGTCAGCGGCGGTCGTCGTCGGGCGGCAGCGGGACCATCGCGTCGTCGTCGCCGGTGGCCGGAGGGGTGGGTGGCGCCCCCCGGCCGCTGTCCTGGTCGGCGCCGGCACCCATCGGGTTGCGCGGCGGGCCGCCGATGCCCTCGGGGTCCCGGCCCGGGTCGTCCAGCTCGCTGTTCGAACCCAGCCGGCTCGATCCGCTCTCGCTCATCGGTTCCTCCTCCGTGCGTCGCGTTCGTCGCGCTGGCCCTACCCCTGCCGCCGGTCGGGATGCATCCGGGGCGTCGATGCGTTGTACCGGGCGATGACAACTCAGGTGCTTTCCATGCAGGACCGTGCCACGCTGGAGACGATGACGACCGCCCCCGACGCCCTGCCCCTCGACGAGCAGGCCGACCTCGACACCCGCTCCGCGCCCACCGGGCGGTGGGCCGAGGCCGACGACACCACCGGCTCCTACGCGCTCGAGGCGCGCGGCGCCCTGCGCCGGGTGGCCGGTCTCTCCACCGAGCTCGCCGACGTCACCGAGGTCGAGTACCGGCAGCTGCGACTCGAGCGCGTCGTGCTCGTCGGCGTCTGGACCGAGGGCACCCAGGCCGACGCCGACCGCTCGCTGGCCGAGCTGGCCGCCCTGGCCGAGACGGCGGGCTCGCAGGTGCTCGAGGCGGTCAGCCAGCGGCGCGACAAGCCCGACGCTGCCACCTACGTCGGCTCGGGCAAGGCCAACGAGATCCGCGACATCGTCGCCGCCACCGGCGCCGACACCGTCATCTGTGACGGTGAGCTCACCCCCGGCCAGCTCAACCAGCTGGAGAAGGTGCTCAAGGTCAAGGTCGTCGACCGGACGGCGCTGATCCTCGACATCTTCGCCCAGCACGCGACGAGCCGGGAGGGCAAGGCCCAGGTCGAGCTCGCCCAGATGCAGTACATGCTGCCGCGGCTGCGCGGTTGGGGTGAGTCGATGTCCCGGCAGGCCGGTGGCCGGGTCGCCGGCGGTGGCGGCATCGGTACCCGCGGACCGGGTGAGACGAAGATCGAGACCGACCGCCGGCGCATCCGCGCCCGGGTGAGCAAGCTGCGCCGGGAGATCGCCGGCATGGCGACCGCCCGCGCCACCCAGCGGGCGAGCCGGGGACGCAACGCCGTGCCGAGCGTGGCGATCGCCGGGTACACCAATGCGGGCAAGTCAAGCCTGCTCAACCAGCTCACCGGCGCCGGCGTGCTGGTGGAGAACGCGCTGTTCGCCACCCTCGACCCGACGGTGCGCCGGGCGCAGTCGCCGGACGGCCGGGAGTACACGCTCACCGACACCGTCGGCTTCGTGCGCCACCTGCCGCACCAGCTGGTGGACGCGTTCCGCTCCACGCTGGAGGAGGTCGCCGCGGCGGACCTGCTGCTGCACGTGGTCGACGGCTCCGACCCCGATCCGCTCGGTCAGATCGACGCCGTCCACGTCGTGCTGAGCGAGATCGACGCGGCCGCCGTGCCGGAGGTCATCGTCGTCAACAAGGTCGACGCGATGAGCGAGGAGGACATCCTCACCCTCCGCCAGGCCCTGCCGGGCGCGGTCTGGGTCTCGGCCCGCACCGGCGTCGGCATCGACGCCCTCCGCAAGCTGGTGGCCGAGCGGCTGCCGCACCCCGACGTCGAGGTCGACGTGCTCGTGCCCTACGAGCGCGGTGATCTCGTGGCCCGGGTGCACCGGGACGGCGAGGTGCTCGGCGAGCGGCACGAGGACGGCGGCACACGGCTCACCGCGCGGGTGGACGGCGCCCTCGCCGCGGTGCTCGAGGAGTTCGCGGTCCCGGTGGGCTGAGCTGGGGCGGTCGATCGGCTCGGATCACGATCCGGTCACGGGCCGGTACGGTGGCGGCGTGACCAGGGGCGCGGTGCGGGTGGCCGAGTCACCGCGCGCCGCCCCCGTGGTCCCGCCCGGCCGGCCGCCGTGGTGGCTGGTCGCCGTGGCGCTGCTGGTCGGCGTCCTCATCACCGCCGACCTGCTCCGCCACGGGCCGTCGGAGCGGATGGACCTCCGGGTGTCGGAGATCGTCAGCGACTGGGGCCTGAGGGACACGCCGGGCTACCCGGCGGTGTGGGTGGTCACGCAGCTCGGCGGGCGCGTGACCATCCTCGTCGTCCTCGCCGGCCTGGTCGGCTACCTGCTGTGGCGGCGCGGCACCTGGATGCCGGCCCTCCGCGTGCTGCTGGCGCTCGGGGTGCTGACCGCCGGGGTGTACGCGATCAAGCACGGGATCGGGCGGACGGCGCCGGCGTTCCCGGGCTCCTACTTCTTCCACGCCGACGGCGCCTCGTTCCCCTCCGGTCACGTCGCCAACGCAGTGCTCATGTGGGGGGTGGCCCGCTGGCAGGCGGTCGAGTACGGGCTCCCGCCGGCGGTACAGCGGACCTTCTGGTGGCTGAGCGTCGTCGGGCCGGTCGCCACTGGCGCGGCGATGGTGTCGCTGGACTTCCACTGGGTCACCGACGCGGTCGTGGGCGCCGCTGTCGGGATCGTCCTCCTGGGCGTGGTTCATGCACTGGACGCGATGGTTCTGTCACGCTTGGTACGTGCCCGAGCAGGCCAAGCGAGTTCCTAGCCGCGC
This sequence comes from Blastococcus sp. SYSU DS1021, assembly GCF_054050995.1. Lineage (NCBI taxonomy): Bacteria > Bacillati > Actinomycetota > Actinomycetes > Geodermatophilales > Geodermatophilaceae > Blastococcus > Blastococcus sp. SYSU DS1021. The sequence continues at coordinate 44,657 of NZ_JBJHAL010000012.1, forward strand.
CCGGCGGCGTCGGCTCGTCGTCGCGAGCGCCCTGACCGGCGCCCTGGCCGTGCTCGTCCCCGGGTCCGCGTCGGCGGAGGAGCCGGCGCCGGAGGTCCGGTGCGCCATCACGGACCCCCGACTCGCCGAGCTGTCCGGCCTGGTGGTGGTAGGAGAGCAGATGCTCGCCCTCAACGACGGCGGTGACCGGGTCGAAGTCCTCGGGCTCGATGCCGCCTGTGCGGTGGTCGACGTGCAGGCCGGGGCCGCGGACCCCTTCGACCCCGAAGACCTCGGCGTCGGCTCGGACGGGAGCGTCTGGATCGCCGACACCGGTGACAACGGCACGAGCCGTGCCACCGTCGCGCTGCATGTCCTCCGGCCCGACGGCGCGGCAGCGCTGCATCGGCTGACCTACCCCGACGGCGCGCACGACGCCGAGGCGCTGCTCCTGGCCCCGGACGGGACGCCGTACCTCGTGACCAAGGAAGTGCTCGGCTCCAGCGGGGTCTACCGGCCCGCCGCCGCGCTCGTCGACGGCGGCACTGTGCCGATGGAGCGGGTGGGCACGGTCAACGTCACCCTCACCGGAACCCCGGGTGGCCCCGTGGGTCGTGCGGGGCAGTTGCTGATCACCGGAGGTGCCGTTGCCGGCGACGGGAGCGCACTGGCGCTGCGCACCTACACGGACGCCTACGTGTGGCCGCTGTCCGGTTCGGACGTGCCCGGTGCGCTGGCCGGCGAACCGGTGCGGGTGGCGCTCCCCGAGTCGCCGCAGGGCGAGGCCGTCAGCTTCTCCGCCGACAACCGGGCGCTCGTGGTCGCGAGCGAGGGCCTGCCCAGCGCCGTCACCGTGGTTCCCCTGCCCGCCGCGACCGCCGCCGCGAAGCCGACTCCCGCGGAGGACCCGCTGCCGTCCTTCGCGGAACTCACCCGCTCGGACCGCTCGCCGATCGCCTCGGCGCTGATCGCCGCCGTCGTCGCCACTCTCGTGGTCTGGGTGGGCGGGAAACTGCGCCGCCGGACCTGACCCTCAGACCCGGCGCAGGACCGACACCACCCGCCCGAGGATCGTCGCCTCGTCTCCGGGAATCGGTTCGTAGGCCGGGTTGTGCGGCAGCAGCCACACGTGACCGTCCCGGCGCTTGTAGGTCTTCACCGTCGCCTCGCCGTCGATCATCGCCGCCACGATCTCCCCGTTCTCGGCGGTCGGCTGCTGGCGGACGACGACCCAGTCGCCGTCGCAGATGGCGGCCTCGACCATCGAGTCGCCGGCCACCTTGAGCATGAAGACGGTTCCCTCGCCGACCAGCTCGCGCGGCAGCGGGAAGACGTCCTCCACCGCCTGCTCGGCGAGCACTGGGCCACCGGCGGCGATCCGGCCCACGAGCGGGACATAGGCGGGCGCGGCGGCCTGCACGCCGTCGCCGACCACGGGGGGTTCGACCGGTGCGGCGGTGGCCCGGCCGGCATCCCCGGGCAGTCGCACGTCCAGGGCGCGCGGGCGGTTCGGGTCGCGCCGCAGCCAGCCCTTCTTCTGCAGCACCGAGAGCTGGTGCGCGACCGAGGATGCCGAGGACAGCCCGACGGCCTCGCCGATCTCACGCACCGACGGCGGGTAGCCGCGCCGGTCGATGGAGTCGCGGATCACCTCGAGCACCCGCCGCTGCCGCTGGGTGAGCCCGTCCCCATCGGCCGCGCGGTCGGGAAAGGCCCGTACCGACGCCGAACCGTCCGCCGTCCCCGGGGCCACGCCCGCGGTGCCGCCCCGGTTGCCGGACGTCCTGCTCGAGTCCGCCACGTCTCCTCCTCGCCGGCTGCCCGCGCAGCTCTCGACCCTCGTCGTCGGAGGAACGGTAGCGCCGATCGGCGGCCACTTCAAACAGGTGTTCGAAACTTTCCCGTGTCGCTCCCCAAGTGTCGGTCCCATCCGGTAGACATCGGACAAGCGTTCGAATCGAACACACGTTCGCGTCCGGCGGGTGCCGGCCAGGAGGGCTGAACACATGACGAGCAGCACGGCACTGCGGGTCCGCGGCCAGGTGTCGGTCGACCCGGGGGAGCGGCGCGCCGGTCCGCCACCCGCCCGGCGTCTCCGGGTGCTCCCGCCGCCTCGCTCCTACGCGGAGATGCCCGAACCTCTGCCCGCGCCGGCTCGCGGGAGGATGAGCGGCCCACGGGCGACGGTGGGGCGATCGCCCGGCCGGGGGCGTCGGGAGCGGGTGGAGCAGCCGCCGCTCCGGTTGACGTCGCGCGGCCGTCGTGTGCTCGCGGTCCTCACCCTCCTCCTCGCCGCGGGCGTGATCGTCCTCGGCAGCGCCGTCCTCGGGGATGCGGGTGGCGGATTGGAGCTCATGGGGACGACCAATGTGATCGTCGAGCCGGGTGACACGCTCTGGTCCATCGCCGGCGCGGTCGCCGACGGGCGCGATGTCCGCGACGTCGTCGTCGACATCCAGCGGCTGAACGGGCTCGGCTCCGCGGCCATCTCGCCTGGTCAGGTCCTCGTCCTGCCCTGACGGCCCCGTAGGGCTCGGTGCCTGCGCGCCAGGGCGAGGTGTTCACAACGCGGCCCGGCGACTTCGTCAACCCTCAGTACAGGCACGTTCACCGTGCGTGCTGGTCGGCCACCTACGGTACGTCCGTGTCCAGCGTCATGGAGAACCGCGCCGCCGTGTTCACCACTCGTCCCCAGGCCGTCGAGGTCCACCAGGCGGGTGCCTGGTGTGCGGGGGAGCTGTTGGGGTGGCGACACGACGACTCCGGCGCGTGCCAGATGTGGGTGCGGGTCGTCGCCGGAGGCGAGGAGCAGGCGCTCTGGATCGACCTGGGGGATGTGCGGCTCCCGGAGTCGCCGGCCGTCGAGGTGTCCCCGGTGACGCAGGCGATGCCCGCCTCCCTGTCAGCGGCACCGCTGCGTGACGGTCCGTCGACCGATGTCGAGGCGACCGCCAGCCTGCCGCTGCTGCGCGACCGCTGCGAGCCGCGAACCGGTGCCCAGCGGCCGGGCGGTCGCCGGCGCGCGCCGGAGAGCGACGCCGTGCAGGCCGCGCCGGCGTCCTCGGTGCCGGTGCCGGTGCCGCCCCCGGGTCGGCACCGCGCTCCGGCCACCGAGTCCGGCCCGGTCGTGGGCCGGCACCGCGCCGCCGACACCGACCTCTTCCCGGCCGTCGTCGAGAGCGCGCCGGACGCGCAGTCCCCGACCCGTGAGGACCGACCGCGGGGCGGTGGCTGGTCGGTGCCCGCGGCCCGCTCCGCGAGCACGGTCGAGACCCGCTCCACGGCGAGCGGCTGGACCCCGCCGGCCGACGTCGACCAGGATCTCCTGACCCGCCCGATGCGGTTGAGTGACCAGATCCCGCACTCGCGGCGGCCCCGGGTGGGCGGCGCGGTCAGCGTCTGATCGTCGTTCGGCGGCCCTCGCCGCGTCGACCCCGCGGGGGTGCTCGGCGCCGCCGTCGCGTGCCCGCCGGGTCGCCCGTGGCCGGGTGCGGACCGCCCAGTTCGCCGATCGGTGTGCGGCCGGCGCGTGGTTCTGCGGGTCGGAACCGCGCATGAGCGCACAGCCTTGCCGGGGCGAGCGTCCCCGGGTCGTTCCTGCGGTGTGTCGCCGCGCTCGGCACCCTCTCCGGGGAGCGTCGGGCACGGAGTTCGGCGCGTCGTCGCGGCGTGTCCTGTGACAGCTGGGGACCGCTGTTCCGCCTGCGCACCGCAGTGTCGGGGCGGAACACGCCGACGGAACGATCACTTGCACATCTTGTGTGGCCCGTCCTAGGGTTCCCCTACATCTAGTAGTTACAGAGCTGTAAGCCCGTCCACAGGCTGGTCCTCAGGTTGTCCCCGGCGCATCCACCGGATGTCCCCAGGGGAGTGCACAGCCGGCCGGTGGCGGGCGCGGCGCGAAGGGAGGTGAACCACCGTGCGTTGCCCGTTCTGCCACAACGCCGACAGTCGGGTCATCGACTCGCGGGAGGCCGACGAGGGCGCCACCACCCGGCGTCGTCGCTCCTGTCCTGCGTGCGGGCGGCGGTTCACCACCGTCGAGGAGGCGGTGCTCGCCGTCGTCAAGCGCAACGGCGTCAGCGAGCCGTTCAACCGCAGCAAGGTGGTTGCCGGCGTCCGGCGGGCCTGCCAGGGCCGGCCGGTCGACGAGGGCCAGCTCAAGCTCCTCGCCCAGCAGGTGGAGGACGCCATCCGCGCCAGCGGCGCGGCGGAGGTGCCGAGCCACGAGGTCGGCCTGGCCATCCTCGGCCCGCTGCGCGAGCTGGACGAGGTGGCCTACCTCCGGTTCGCCAGCGTCTACCGCTCCTTCACCTCGGTGGCCGACTTCGAGCGGGAGATCGCCGAGCTGAAGGCCCGGCAGCCCGCCGCGCCGCCGGGGGAGACGGGCCCGCCCGAGCCCCGGCGACCCGTTCCGTCCGGCACCGGCGCCGGCACCTGAGAACTGTCGGTGCCACCCGATAGACAGCAGTTCGAGCAGTTACCGATCGCGGCTCTTCCCCAGCCCCCGATCCACCACCGCGCAGCACCACCGCGCAGCCCCGCGAAGCACCACGCGACACACGACCAGGGAGAGCTCCACACCATGACCGAGACCGACGACCGCGTGGCCGGCGCCCGCCCCCGCCGCAGCGCCAAGACTCCCAGCCGGGCCAAGGGCCTCAAGATCAAGCGCGTCTTCACCACCGCTGGTGTGCACCCGTACGACGAGGTGACCTGGGAGCGTCGTGACGTCGTCATGACCAACTGGCGGGACGGCTCGATCAACTTCGAGCAGCGCGGTGTCGAGTTCCCGGCCGAGTGGAGCATCAACGCCACCAACATCGTCACCACGAAGTACTTCCGCGGCGCCGTCGGCACCCCGCAGCGCGAGACCAGCCTGCGCCAGCTCATCGACCGCGTGGTGCTCACCTACACCGAGGCCGGCCGCGAGCACGGCTACTTCGCCACCGAGGGCGACGCCGAGGTCTTCGAGCACGAGCTGACCTGGATGCTGCTGCACCAGTACTTCAGCTTCAACTCGCCGGTCTGGTTCAACGTCGGCACGAGCGCGCCGCAGCAGGTCAGCGCCTGCTTCATCCTCGCCGTCGACGACGAGATGGACTCGATCCTGAACTGGTACCGCGAGGAGGGCCTGATCTTCAAGGGCGGCTCCGGTGCCGGCCTGAACCTCTCCCGCATCCGCTCCTCCAAGGAGCTGCTCTCCTCCGGCGGCACGGCCTCCGGCCCGGTCAGCTTCATGCGCGGCGCCGACGCCTCCGCCGGGACCATCAAGTCCGGTGGCGCCACCCGCCGCGCGGCGAAGATGGTCGTCCTCGACATCGACCACCCCGACATCGAGGAGTTCATCGAGACCAAGGCGCGCGAGGAGGACAAGATCCGCGCGCTGCGCGACGCCGGGTACGACATGGACCTCGGTGGCAAGGACATCACCAGCGTCCAGTACCAGAACGCCAACAACTCGGTCCGCGTCTCCGACGAGTTCATGCGCGCGGTGGAGGAGGGCGACGAGTTCGGCCTGCGGGCCCGCCTCGACGGCTCGGTCATCGAGACCGTCGACGCCAAGTCGCTGTTCCGCAAGGTCACCCAGGCCGCCTGGGAGTGCGCCGACCCGGGCATCCAGTACGACGACACGATCAACGACTGGCACACCAACCCCGAGACCGGCCGCATCAACGCGTCCAACCCGTGCTCGGAGTACATGAGCCTGGACAACAGCTCGTGCAACCTGGCGTCGCTGAACCTCATGAAGTTCCTCAAGGACGACGGCACGTTCGACGCCAAGAACTTCGTGAAGGCCGTCGAGCTGGTCATCACCGCGATGGACATCTCGATCTGCTTCGCCGACTTCCCGACCGAGCCGATCGGCGAGACCACCCGCGCCTACCGGCAGCTGGGCATCGGCTACGCCAACCTGGGCGCCCTGCTCATGGCGACCGGCCACGCCTACGACTCGCGCGGTGGCCAGACGCTGGCCGCGGCGATCACCTCGCTGATGACCGGCACCGCCTACCGGCGCTCGGCCGAGCTCGCTGGCATCGTGGGGGCCTACGAGGGCTTCGCCCGCAACGCCGACGCGCACGCCCGGGTCATGCGCAAGCACGCCGCGGCCAACGACGCGATCCGCCCGGTGGGCGCCGACGACGCCGACGTGCTGAAGGTCGCCACCCAGCAGTGGCAGGAGTGCCTGGAGATCGGCGCCGAGAACGGCTGGCGCAACGCCCAGGCCTCGGTGCTGGCCCCCACCGGCACGATCGGTTTCATGATGGACTGCGACACGACCGGCATCGAGCCGGACTTCTCGCTGGTCAAGTTCAAGAAGCTGGTCGGCGGCGGCTCCATGCAGATCGTCAACCAGACGGTGCCGCGGGCGCTGCGGAGCCTGGGCTACCAGGAGGAGCAGATCGAGGCGATCGTCGAGTACATCGCCGAGCACGGCCACGTCGTCGATGCCCCGAGCCTGCGCCCGGAGCACTACGAGGTGTTCGACTGCGCCATGGGTGAGCGGGCCATCTCCCCGATGGGCCACGTCCGCATGATGGCCGCGGTCCAGCCCTTCATCTCCGGCGCGATCAGCAAGACGGTCAACATGCCGGAGACGGCGACCGTCGAGGACGTCGAGACGATCTACTTCCAGGGCTGGAAGATGGGTCTCAAGGCGCTGGCGATCTACCGCGACAACTGCAAGGTCGGCCAGCCGCTGTCCGGCGGCAAGGGCAAGAACGACGGCACCAAGGACGAGGTGAAGGCCGAGGCGACGGCGCCGGCCGCGCTGGCGCACCCGGTGCGCAAGCGGCTGCCGAAGAAGCGGACGAGCGTCACCACCTCGTTCAGCGTCGCCGGGGCCGAGGGCTACATGACCGCCGGGATGTACGAGGACGGCAGCCTCGGTGAGGTCTTCCTGAAGCTCGGCAAGCAGGGGTCGACCCTCGCCGGCGTGATGGACGCCTTCTCCATCTCGCTGTCCATCGCGCTGCAGCACGGTGTTCCGCTGGAGACCTACATCCAGAAGTTCACCAACATGCGCTTCGAGCCGGCCGGCATGACCGACGACCCGGACATCCGGATCGCCCAGTCGGTGATGGACTACATCTTCCGTCGCCTGGCGCTGGACCACCTGCCGGTCGAGAAGCGGGCCGGGCTCGGCATCTTCACGGCCGAGGAGCGCGCGGCCCAGGTGGCCGGGTACGACACCTCTGCCTCGACCGCCGCGGTCGTCGAGGAGGAGGAGGTCGACCTGGAGCAGCTGCGCGGCTCCGCGCCGATCGAGAGCGCTCCGGCCAAGGAGAAGGTGACCCCGGAGGGTCCGAAGTCGGTCAAGGAGGCGCACTCCTCGGCCGAGCTCCTCGAGCTGGTCACCGGCACCGCCACCGACGCGCCGCTGTGCATGACCTGCGGCACGAAGATGCGCCCGGCCGGCAGCTGCTACGTCTGCGAGGGCTGCGGCTCCACCAGCGGCTGCAGCTGAGATGAACGGCCAGGAGGACTTCCGCTGAATCGGACGCCTTCTCCCGCCTGAGGGCAGGAGCGCCCGATCCCGGTCGGCGGGAGACCTCCTCGGCCAGCACGGCTCGCCCACCGGCCCGGCTCTGCTCGGCAGAGCCGGGCCGGTGGCATGTCCACGGCCGGAACGACGCCACCGGCGGACGGTCGGCGGCCGTGATGACGGAGCGGCGACTCAGCCGGGGTGCGGGTGGCCGCGGCGGGCGACCGTAGGCTGGTGGCGGTACCGATCACGCTCGGAAGGACGACGATGTCGGACGGCGAGGGCGCGAGCGCGCCGCAGTCACAGACGCTCGACCGCGGCATCCGCATCCTCGAGCACCTGGCTGCCACCGGCAGTCCCCAGCCGATCGCCGACATCGGGCAGGCGCTCGGTCTGCACCGGTCCATCACCTACCGCCTGCTCCGGACGCTCGAGGACCACCAGCTCGTCGAGCGCGACGCGGTCGGCCGGTACTGGCTGGGGCTGGGGATGGCCGGCCTGGCGCGCGGTGTGCGCAGCGACCTCCAGACCGCCGCCCTGCCGCGGCTCAACGCGCTCGTGGCGGAACTGGCCATGACCGCCTTCCTCGTCGTCCGGACCGGCGACGAGGCGGTCACGGTGGCCACCGTCGAGCCGCAGGACGCGTCCGCGCACGTGGTGTACCGGCCCGGCACCCGCCACCCCGTCGGCCGGGGAGCGCCCGGGCTGGCGCTGCTCATGCCCGAGCCCCCCGCCCCCGACGACCGCGACGCGCTGCGGGAGGCCCGGCGGGTCGGCTGGGCCTCCTCGCACGGCGAGGTGATCCCCGGCCTGCGATCGATCGCCGCGCCCGTGGTGGGCCCCGACGGCGGGCAGCGAGCGGCGCTCGCCGTGGTCTTCGTCGACGACACCGCCGACGTGGCCCGGATCGGGCGCGCCGTCGTCGAGGCGGCCGAGAAGGTCGGCGCCGCGCTCCGCTGACCCGCGCGGAGGACGCCGCTGCCCCGGCACCCGTGGGGGATGCCGGGGCAGCGGCGGCGCGAACCGGGACCCGGGCTCAGCCGTTGATGACCTGCGGAACCGCGACCGCCTTCAGCCCCTCCACCCCGAACTCGAGCCCGTAGCCGGACTTCTTGACCCCGCCGAAGGGGATCATCGGGTGCACGGTGCCGTGCGAGTTGATCCAGACGGTGCCGGCCTGCAGCCGCGCCGCCACGGCGCGCGCCGCTGCCCGGTCACTGCTCCACACCGAGGCGCCCAGGCCGACGTCGAGCCGGTTGGCCATCGCCACCGCCTGGTCGACGTCCTCGTACCGGATGATCGGCAGCGCCGGGCCGAACTGCTCCTCCGCCACCAGCGGGTTGTCGTCGGCCACGTCGGTGACGATCGTGGTCGGGTAGAAGTACCCGGCCGCGTCGGGGTCGGGGTCCCCACCGAGGAGCACCGTCGCGCCGGAGTCCCGCGCCGCCTCGACCAGCCGGGCGACGATGTCGAACTGCGCGCGGTTCTGCAGCGGGCCCAGCACGTTCTGCTCGTCCAGGCCCCGGCCCATGGGCATCGCCTTCGCCACGTCGACCAGCGCGGCGACGACCTCGTCGTAGACGTCGGTGTGCACATAGAGCCGCTTGAGCGCGGCGCAGGTCTGCCCGGTGTTGATGAACGCGCCCCAGAACAGGCCCTCGGCGATGGCGCGGGGGTCGACGTCGGGCAGCACGATGCCGGCGTCGTTGCCGCCGAGCTCGAGGGTCAGCCGCTTCACCGTGTCCGCCGAGCTCTTGATGATCGCCTGCCCGGTGGCGGTCGAGCCGGTGAACATCAGCTTGTCGACGTCGGGGTGGCTGGACAGGCGGGCCCCGATCTCCCGCCCCCCGGCCACGACGGAGAGCACGTCGGCGGGCAGCACCCCGCTGAGCACGTGGACGAGGGCCAGCACGCTCAGCGGCGTGTACTCCGAGGGCTTGACCACCACGGTGTTGCCCATCCGCAGGGCGGGCGCGACCTGCCAGACGGTGATCATCATCGGCCAGTTCCACGGTCCGATGGCGCCGACGACACCGACCGGGCGGTAGTGCAGCTCCGCGTGCACCTCGCCGTCGTCGACCACTGTCTCGACCGGCAGCTCGGTGGCAGCGGTGGCGCGCAGCCAGGCCGCGCAGGCGCCGACCTCGAACCGGGCGTTGGGACCGTTGAGCGGCTTGCCCTGCTCGCGGGAGAGCAGCTCGGCGAGCGGCTCCGCGTACGCCTCGACCGCGTCCGCGGCACGCAGCAGCAGCTCGATGCGCTCCGCGTCGGTGCGGGCCGCCCACGCCGGCTGGGCGGCGCGGGCACGGGCGACGGCGTCGTCGAGGTCCGCGACGGACTGCTCCGGGGCGCGGCCGACGACCTCGCCGGTCGCGGGATCCAGGATCTCCCGGCCACCGGGATCGACGACGGCGGCCAGCAGGCTCTCGCACGTCGGGGTCTCCGGCGTGGTCGTAACGGGCTCGGTCACGGTCGGGGTGGTCATCGTCGTCCTCCGGGGTGGGGGCTGGGGCGGTGCCGAACGGGTCGCCGGCGGTCGGGACGGTGGTGCTCACGGCGCGGGCACGGGTTCGACCCGGCCGGTGACCTCGCCGAAGGAGATCCGGCGACCGCCGGTTCCCGGCGCGGTGGCGGTGAGGGTGACGACGTCGCCGTCCTCGAGAAAGGTGCGGCTGGTGCCGTCGGGCAGCTGCACCGGCTGCTTCCCGCCCCAGGACAGCTCGATGAACGAGCCGCGCTGGTCCTCGGCCGGGCCGGACACGGTGCCCGAGGCGAACAGGTCGCCGGTGCGCAGGCTCGCGCCGTTGACCGTCATGTGCGCCAGCTGCTGGGCGGGGGTCCAGTACATGAGGCCGAACGGCGGGCAGGACACCAGCTGGCCGTTGAGCCGCACCTCGATGGCGATGTCCAGTCCCCAGTGCTCCTCGGTGGTGTCGTCCAGGTAGGGGAGCGGCCGCGGATCGCGCGGGGGCGGGGAGACCCGGGCCGCCTCCAGCGCGGCGAGGGGCACGACCCACGGCGAGACCGAGGTGAGGAAGGACTTGCCGAGGAACGGCCCCAGGGGCACGTACTCCCACGCCTGCAGGTCCCGGGCCGACCAGTCGTTGACCAGGCAGACGCCGAAGACGTGCTCCGGGAAGGCGCCCAGCGGCACCGGCCGGCCGAGCGACGAGGGGGCGCCGACGACGAACCCCACCTCCGCCTCGATGTCCAGCCGCTGCGAGGGCCCGAACGTGGGCGCCTCGTCGGTCGGGGCCTTGCGCTGCCCGCTGGGCCGCACGACCGGGGTGCCGGAGACCTGCACCGTCCCGGCGCGGCCGTGGTAGCCGATGGGCAGGTGCTTCCAGTTGGGGGTCAGCGGCGGCGAGTCCGGCCGGAACATCCGGCCGAGGTTCTCCGCGTGGTGCTGGGAGCTGTAGAAGTCGACGTAGTCGGCGACGTCGAACGGCAGGTGCAGCGTCACCTCCGCGCGCGGCAGCAGGTGCGGCTCGACGGCGCCCCGGTGCGCCGGGTCCGCGAGCAGCTCCTGCAGCCGGTCGCGCAGTGCGTTCCAGGTCTCCCGCCCCCGGCTCATGAGCGCGTTGAGCGTCGGTGCGGCGAGCGCGTCGGCGGCGGGGACGTCCAGCCGGGAGACGTCGAGGACGGAGTCGCCGATGGCGACACCGATCCGGCGGGGGCCGTCGGGCTCGGTGGAGAAGACGCCGTAGGGCAGGTTCTCCGGCCCGAAGCCCGTGCCGTCGGGGAGCTCCAACCAGGTGGCGCTCATGCCAGGGTCCGTTCCGGGGCGGCCAGCAGGCCGAGCGCCACCAGGTCCTCGACGGGCTCGGTCACGCTGCACGTGCCGAAGGAGGTGAACAGCGACCGCACCCGGTGCACCCGGTCGGCCGGCCAGGTGCGCACGGCCGAGGCGACCGTGCCCGGGTCGGTCTCGCCGAGCCAGTCCGCCGCCACGGCCGCCGGGGCCCCCGAGCTGAGCGCGGAGACGGCCAGCAGCACGTTGAGGAAGCCGTGGTGCGCGAAGCCGGTCGCCGGGGCGGTGTGCCGCACGGCGTGGTGCAGGCCGGCGGTGCACTTGAACGGCACGCTCCGCGCGATGCACGCCTGCAGGCTGTCGGCCAGCTCGGCGGAGGAGGGGAACAGCTCCGCCGACACGCCACCGGTGCGCAGCTTGGCCCGATAGCGGGTGCCGGCCAGCACGTCGAGGACGGCGTCGCGGGCGGTGGTCCGCGGCAGCTCCAGCGCCGCGGGCACCCCTTCGGGGAGGACGTCGTCCAGGGCGCGCAGCGCCTCGGCGGCGGCCGCGGCGTCGGGCGTCACCGGCACCTCGACCGCAGCCAGCGCCAGGCGCGGCTCGGCGGCGACCCGGGCGGCGGCGGCCGGGAGGTCACCGGCCGCCGCGATCAGCGAGACGTCGACGGCGGGTCCGTCGCCGACCTCGGCCACCAGCTCGTCGAGCCGGGCCGCGGGGACCACGAACGGCCCGACCAGTCCACCGAGGCGGTCGCGCAGCGCGCGGTGCTGCGGAACGGCCGCCGGCATCGGCGCGTTCCCGGGTGGGAACAGTGCGGCGTCGTCGAACAGGCCGTCGAACAGCGGCGTCGTCGCCGGTGCCGGGGCGGGCGGGTGCACCGGGGCCGTCACGCCGACGGCCCCCGTCCCGACCAGGACCACGCGTACTTGCCGTCGTCGACGGCGGTGCCGCCCTCGCCGAGGTCGAGCGGGCGGAACGTGTCGACCATGACGGCGAGCTCGTCGAAGAACTCGACACCGAGGGAGCGCTCGACGGCGCCGGGCTGCGGGCCGTGGCTGTGCCCGCCCGGGTGCAGGCTGATCGAACCCTTGCCGATGCCCGAGCCCTTGCGGGCCTCGTAGTCGCCGTCGACGTAGAACATGACCTCGTCGGAGTCGACGTTGGAGTGGTAGTAGGGCACCGGCACCGCCTCGGGGTGGTAGTCCACCTTCCGCGGCACGAAGTTGCAGATGACGAAGTTGGAACCCTCGAACACCTGGTGCACCGGCGGCGGCTGGTGCACCCGGCCGGTGATCGGCTCGAAGTCGGCGACGTTGAAGACGTAGGGGTAGAGGCAGCCGTCCCAGCCCACGACGTCGAACGGGTGCTCCGGGACGACGTGGATCGTGCCGGCGAGGCCCCCCGGGCCGGCGCCGCGGTGCTTGACGTAGACCTCGACGTCGCTGCCGTCGGCCAGCAGCGGCTCGGCGGGGCCGCGCAGGTCGCGCTCGCAGTAGGGGGCGTGCTCGAGGAACTGGCCGTAGCGGGAGAGGTAGCGCTTGGGCGGCGCGATGTGGCTGTTGGCCTCGATCGCATAGGTGCGCACCGGCTCCTCGCCGGTCGGGATCCAGCGGTGGGTGGTGGTCCGCGGGAGGACCACGTAGTCGCCCGGTCCCACGTCGAGGGAGCCGAACACCGTCTCCACCGTGGCGGTGCCGCGCTCGACGTAGACGCACTCGTCGCCGGTGGCGTTCCGGTAGTACGGCGAGGTCGCCGAGGAGACGGCGTAGGAGATCCGCACGTCGCCGTTGCCGAGGACCAGCCGGCGGCCGGTGACCGGGTCGGTGGCCTTGTGCTCCTCGCCGGGGAAGAGGTCGTGCAGCTTCAGGTGGCGGGGCACCAGGGGGGCGTTGGGGGTCAGCGTCTGGTCGGGCAGCTCCCAGGGGCGGGCGTCGACGATGGCCGACGGGACGCCGCGGTGGTAGAGCAGCGAGGAGTCGGAGGAGAAGCCCTCCTCGCCGACCAGCTCCTCGTAGTACAGGCCGCCGTCGGGACGGCGGAACCGGGTGTGCCGCTTCGGTGGGACCTGGCCCACCTGCCGGTAGAACGCCATGGGGTACTCCTTCGGGGATCAGGCGGGAACGGGAGCGGGGAGCGGGCGGGCCAGCAGCCGGGCCACCGCGGTGCCTAGGTCGGCCGGGTCGGTGAGCACGGCGGCAACGTGGGCGTCCGGGCGCAGCACCCACACCTCGCCGGGGTGTGCACCGAGGGCCTTGCGCAGCAGGCCGCCGGGGTCGAGATCGGTCATGCGGTGGACGGTCACCGGCAGGTCGCCGAGGTCGGGCAGCGCCGGCGCGTCTGCGTCGTCGCCGAGCAGGACGGTGACGCCTTCCCGGGCGAGCTGGCGGAGCCGGACCAGGTCGGGTCGGCCGGCCACCGTCACCGGGCAGTCGGGGACGAGCACCCCGGGCGCCGGGACGGGGACGTCGCCGCGCGCGGGCCGGCCGGGGAACGGGCGCGCCGGGTCAGGGGTGGTGAGCGGCGAGTCGACGTACCAGAAGGGCTCGGCCAGCCGGCCGGAGTCGACCTGCGCACGGGCCGCGGGGTCACCGGCCGCCCGCTCGAGGACGTCGAGCCGGTGGCGGGCCTCGGCCTCGTCGCGGGGCACCAGGAAACGCATCGTCGCCGTGGTGACGTCGATGTTCTCCACCGCCGCGGCGTGCCGCTCGTCGTGATAGCTCTCCAGGAGCCCCTCCGGAGCCCAGCCACGGCGGACGAAGGCGATCTTCCAGGCGGCGTTCTCGGCGTCGAGGACCCCCGAGTTCAGCCCGCGCGCGCCGAAGGGCGAGACCAGGTGCGCCGCGTCGCCGGCGACCAGCACCCGCCCGACCCGCATGCGGTCGACCACCCGGGAGTGGAAGCGGTAGACCGACTTCCACACGATCTCGTAGGGCCGGTCCCCGATGACCTGGCGGATCCGCCGGTCGAGGCCGCCCGAGGCCTCCTCGGTGGCGAGGTCGAAGTCCTGTGGCACCTGCCAGTCGATGCGGAACGTCGAGTCCGGGCAGGGGTGGATGAGGACCTGCCGGCCGGGGTTCCACTCGGGGTCGAAGTAGAACCGCCGCTCGGTCTCCCAGCCGGGCAGGTCGGTGCGGATGTCGCAGATGAGGAAGGAGTCCTCGAACGACTCCCCGGGGAAGGTGAGCCCGAGCATCGAGCGCAGGGCGTCGCCGCGCGGGCCGGGGCAGGCCACGGCGTGCGAGCCGGTGACGAGCACCTCGCCGTCCTCGGTCCGGCAGGCCACCGTCACCCCGGTGCCGTCCTGGTGCAGGCCGGTCACCCGGTGACCCCACCGGACGTCGATCAGCGGCGAGGCGGCGATGCGCTCGTCGAGCAGCGCCTCGGTCTCGCACTGCGACACGTTGACGAACGGGGGGAAGGGGGATCGGCCACGGTCGGCGAAGGTGAAGGAGAACAGCTCGGCGTCGCGGTGGAAGGTCCGGGCGGTCGTCCAGGTCACCCCCCGGCGGGCGATCTCGGCGCCGACGCCGACGGCGTCCCACACGTCGAGCACGTCACGCTGCTGGCAGATCGCCTTGCTGCCGATCGGGTCGCGCTCGGGCCGCGCGTCGAGCACGACGACGCGCAGACCCCAGCGGGCGAGCAGGAGCGCGGCGGTCTGGCCGACCGGGCCGGCGCCCAGCACCAGCACCGGCGGTCCGGGGACGGGAGTGGTCACGGGGATCTCCTCGGGGGCCGGGCCGGTCAGCCCTGGAGCTGGTCCCACACGGCGCGGTCGCGCTCGGCGGTCCAGATGACGGGGCGCTCGACACCGGAGAACTCGTCCCACAGCCGGGAGACGTCGAAGGGCAGGCAGTGCTCGAAGATCGGCCACCGGCCGTACTTGGGGGCCAGCGCCGCGTGGGTGGCCTCGAAGGCCTGCTTCAGGGTGCCGCCGGCGCGGTGGACGTCGCCCACGGTGCGCTGCATCGTGAGCAGGAAGTCGCGGGTCTGCTCGACGGCGGCGTCGACCTCGTCGCGGCCACGGGCGATCCGGCCCCGGCCGCCGACCAGCTGCCGCGCGCCGAGGGCCTTGACCCGGTCCAGGGTGCCGCCGGCCCAGTCGAAGTGGAACGCGTCGCCCGTGTAGAGGGCCGCCTGTGACTCGACCAGGTCGCCGGCGAAGAGGATCTCCTGCTTGGGCAGCCAGGCGACGATGTCGCCCTCGGTGTGGCCCCGGCCGAGGAACTCCAGGACCAGCTCGCCGCGGTCGCCGCCCAGCTCGATGGTGAGCTTGTCGCGGAAGGTCATCGTCGGCCAGGTCAGGCCGGGGATGGATTCCGGCTCCTCGAACAACCGCGGCATGCGGCCGTACTCGCTCTCCCAGTCCTGCTGGCCGCGCTCCTCGATCAGCCGCTTGGTCTGCTCGGAGCTGACGATCACCTCGGCGTCGAAGGCGCTGGCGCCCAGCACGCGCACCGCGTGGTAGTGGCTGAGCACCAGGTACCGGACCGGCTTGTCGGTGTGCTCCCGCAGCTTGGCCAGCCACCGCCGGGCGGCCACCGGCGTGGCCAGGGCCTCGAAGCAGACGAGGAAGTCCTCACCCTCGATGGCGCCGAGGTTCGGATCGCCCTCGGCGGTCAGCGCGTACACGCCGTCGGCGAGCACCTCGAGGGTCTGCTCCTTGACGCCCAGGTCGGCGGAGGAGGCGAAGGGCTTGGCTGCCATGGGATCTCCAGATCACGGGCGTTCGATAAACGAATAAGCTGTTCTTCTACTGACGGAGACGCTACGCCCGAGTGGCGTGCGACACAAGGCGTGACGCGGCCGGAAAGCGGCGCGCAGCGACGCCCGGATCCGGGGGAGGGGCCGGGCGTCGCTGCGCGGGCGCGGCTGCTCAGCCGACGGGGGTGTGGTCCGTCGTGGGGTCTGCTGCGGCCGTGGCCGCCCAGGAGGGACGGCGGTAGACGTCCAGCGCGACGCCCAGGAGCAGGGCCACGGGGACCGAGAGGATCAGCGGCACCGCGGTCGCCATCGAGCCATCGATGAGCAGGGTGAAGTTGCTGAGCACCAGCCAGGTCAGGCCGGCCACGAGCACGATCGCGAGCGAGGGGGCGATCAGCGTCTGCCACGGTCGCGTGTCCAGCCGGGTGCGCCGGAAGAAGACCACCACCGAGACCGAGGTCATCAGGTAGAGCGCCAGCAGGGCGAGGACCCCGACGCCGCTGAACCAGGCGAACAGCGTGAGCACCGGGTCCTTGTCCAGCACGGCGAACGGCAGCACCAGGGCCAGCGCGACCAGCGTCTGCACGGCGCTGGCCACGAAGGGCGCCCCCTGGCGGGTGGTCCGGGCGACCACCGGCGGCAGCGTGCCGGTCTGGCCGAGCGAGTGCACGTAGCGGGTGAAGGCGTTGTGGAACGCGAGGATGCCGGCCAGCAACGACGTCGCGAGCAGCACGCCGCCCACCTCGCCGACCCACGGGCCCAGGGCGTCCTCGATGGCGGCGAACAGCAGGACGGTGCCGTCGCCGGACTCCAGGGCGGCGCCGGCCGCGGGCACGACCTGGTCGGCCCCGTAGTAGCTGACGACCATCCAGGAGACGAAGGCGAAGAAGAGGGAGATGACGCCGACGGCGAGGTAGGTCGCCCGCGGGACCGTGCGCTGCGCGTCGCGGGCCTCGGTCGAGTAGATGGCGGTCGACTCGAAGCCGAACATCGACGCGATGCCGAAGGTCAGGGCGATGCCCGGCGCGCCGGCGAGGAGCGCGGACGGGGAGAAGCTGGCCCCGGGGTTCAGACCCTGCGGTCCGCCGCCGGCGAGCAGGGTGGCCAGCGCGAAGGCGAGCAGGATGGCCAGCTCCGCGGCCACGATCACCCCGAGGAAGCGGGCGCCGAGCTCGACGTTGAGCGAGCCGAGCAGCTGGACCACCGCCATCGTGACGACGGCGCACAGCCACCACGGCGGGCCGAAGCCCAGGTAGGTGTCGGCCAGCGAGGAGACGATCGCGCCGTAGAGCCCGTACATGCAGGCCTGCACGGTGCTGTAGGCCCACAGCGCCACCAGGGCGGAACCCGTGCCCAGGCGCCGGCCGAGACCGCGGCTGATGTAGGCGTAGAACGCGCCCCCGTCCGTCACGTGGCGGCTCATGGCGATGAAGCCGACGGCGAAGACGGCGATGATCGCACCGACGACCAGGTAGGCAGCCGGCGCGCCTGCGCCGTTGCCCAGCCCGATGGCCAGCGGCAGCGCGCCGCCCATGCCGGTCAGGGGCGCCTGTGCGGACAGGACGAAGAACAGGATGCCGACGACGCCGATGGCGCCGCGCTTGAGCTGCCGGTTGCCGGTCCGCTCGCGGCTGGTCGCGGCGGTCTCCGTGGGTAGGACCATGATCGCTCCGAAGGAAGGTGGGTGCCGGCGGCCGTGCCCCGGGGGGCGTGGCGCCGGGATCGAGGCGTCACCCCGGGCGGGGCGACGGCAGGCATGGGTCAGGCCCGTCCGGGGGGACGGCTCGGACCCGGGGCCCGGGGGGTGCCGGCCGGGGGGACCGGTCGGCGGGTCGGTCCGGGGGTGGTCCGCCGAGCGGCGTGCGGCGGCCGGGTG
Organism: Blastococcus sp. SYSU DS1021; assembly: GCF_054050995.1. NCBI lineage: Bacteria > Bacillati > Actinomycetota > Actinomycetes > Geodermatophilales > Geodermatophilaceae > Blastococcus > Blastococcus sp. SYSU DS1021. The sequence goes on from NZ_JBJHAL010000012.1 coordinate 62,453, forward strand.
CGGGCGCCACCTGCCGGTCGGGACACGCGCCGCCGTCGGGAGGGATCCGCCTCCGGAAGGCAGTGCGGGGGAGCGCCGCGTCGAGGGGGTGCGGGGCGGCCGTCCGGTGCGCGGCGGTGGTCGCTGCGCGCCCGGTGCCCGGCTAGCGGGTGGTGCGACGCGCCGCGTGGCGGCCGGGAGGCCGCGGGAGGAGGTGCTCGGTCAGCGAGCGAGCGCGGCCAGGGTGGCGTCGAGCATCGCCAGCTGGAGCTCGGGCGTCGTCGGCGCGTCGGGCAGCAGCGCGAGGACCTGGAGGCCGAGCGCGAGGGCGAGCAGCTGCTCCACCACGACGTCGTCGGCCGTGTCGACGACGACGTCACCGTCGGCACGCGCCTGGGCGACGAGGCCCGCGAGGTCATGCCGCCACCGCCGCATGGCCTCGTCGTTGAGCCGGGCGAGTCGCTCGTCGGTGACCGTCCGGCTCCAGAAAGGGAGCACGATCCGCGCCTCGAGCCGGGTGAGCTCGGTGGCGGGGAGGACCTCCACCAGGAACGCCCGCAGCGCGGCCAGCCCGCGCTTGCCCGCGACGGCCGCCCGGATGCGCTCGTTCGTCCGGTCGAAGACGAAGACGTAGGCCGCCTCGACGAGCTCGTCCTTGCTGGCGAAGTACGGCGCCAGGGCACCGTTGGCGTAACCGGCCGCGCGGGCGATCTCCCGCATGGTGGCCGCATCCGCCCCGCGCGAGGCCATCAGCCGCCAGGTCACCTCGAGGATCTCCTGACGTCGCTGCTCGCGGTCCACCAGCTTCGGCACGGGGCTCCCGTTCGTCGTCGGAGACCCCAGTGTCCCCGTCGGCGACCTCACCCATGGCAGCAGCCGTCTGCCGCGGCACCGCCCGCAGTGCCGTTCGCCGACCCCGCCGGCCGCGACCGGCAGTGCGCGCTGGCGTTCGGCGGGACGTCGAGCGTGGGGTTCCGGTCGAAGAACCCGACCGGCTTGAGCGTGAAGCCGGTGTAGTCGACCGGCATCACCGGCCAGTCTTCGGGCCGCGGGACGTGGGTCAGGCCGAAGGTGTGCCAGACGACGAGGTCGGTCGCCTCCAGCTCGCGGTCGGCCGCGACGTATGCCGGCAGCCCGGCGCCGCCCTTGTGCTGGTTGACGAAGTCGCCGGCGGCGTAGCGCTCCGCGGGGTCGTAGCGGGTGACCCACAGGTGCTTGGTGGCGAAGGTCGCCCGCCGGTGGATGGAGCTGCCGGGGTCGGCCAGCAGCGCCGGCCGGCCCTCGGGCAGCAGCGCGTAGGCGACGGGCTCGCCCACCCGGTTGCGGCTGTCCGGGTTGGTGATGTGCCAGATGCGGCCCACGCCCTGGTCGGCCATCCGCTGGGCCTCGGACTCCCGGTGCAGCGTCGTCCGGCGCTGCGCGAAGGCGTTGCCGCGGGGGTTGTCCGGACCCATCGGGACGCGGACGAACTCCAGCTCCTCGACGGTGTTCGTCGGGCCGTCGACCATCATGTCCAGCCGCGCGCTGAACAGGTGCTGGTGGAACGGCGCACCCAGCCCGGGGGCGAGCTGCGAGGCGTACGGGTAACCGGCGCCCGGGTAGGCCGAGGTGAACACGACCCCGGTGGCCTTGACCTCGAAGCCGATCGTGCCGTCGAGGTACAGGTACCAGTAGAAGCCGTAGTCGTAGTTGCCGATGGTGGTGAAGAAGCTGATCACCATGCGGCGCTGCCGGCGGGTCTCGGCGGAGCCGGCCCACAGGTCGGTGTGCTTCCAGAGGACGCCGAAGTCCTCTTCGTGCATGCAGATCGCGTTGCGCAGCACCTGCGGGTTGCCGCGCTCGTCGGCGATGACGGCGTCCATGTAGGTGATGTCGCCGAGGCAGTCGCAGCCGAGCTCGAGGGCGTTGGCGTAGCGGCCGACGAGGTACTCGCCGGTGTCGAAGTAGTTCTGCCAGGAGCGGATCGGGGAGGGGTCGGCGTAGGGCACGACCATCTCGGCGATGGACGCGCGGTGGATGATCGGCCGCAGCCGGCCGGCGTCGAGGAAGCCGATCTGGTGCAGGGTGAGCCCCTCGCGGGCGTCGAACCCGACCCGCAGCTGCCAGCCCTCCCAGGTGAGCAGGTTGCCGTCGAGGGTGAAGCTCGGGCCCTCGGGCTGCGTGATCTCGATGGGCTTCAGGGTGGTCCGCATCGGCCCGGTGACCGCCGGGTCGTCGAAGTTCCCCGACTCCTCGGGGATGGGCACCGGACCGAGGTCGATCACCTGGTCGACAGTCTTGTTCATGACGTCGACGTAGCCGACGAGGCCGTCGATCGGGTGCGCCCACGGGTGGTCGGCGGGGTGGTCCTGCCGGAAGGCGAGACCGCGGAGGATGCGGCGCCCTTCCTCCTCGGGGTACTCGAAGACCCCGGCGGACAGCGGAGCGACGCGCACGTCGGCGACGTCCAGCCCGCGGGCGGCCAGCGCGGCCAGCCAGCGCTCGTCGGACGCGAGCACCTCCTCGACGAGGGCGAACTCCTCGTCGAGCACCGGCAGCTGACCGTCGACCGTCGTGTCCAGCATCCGGTCCGAGACGATCTCCCGGCGGGTGACCGAGACGACGACGTCGCGGGCAGCCGGGCGCTCGACGTCGTGCAGCAGGATGCGGAGCCTGCGGTCCGTACCCGCTCCCTCGGCGTAGAGGGCGCTCTTCTCCGGCTCCTCCAGGCCCACGTAGACGAAGCGGGTGGACTCGGCCACCAGGCCGGCCTGCGCCAGGACCTCCCGGGCTGCGGTGACCTCCGCGGCGGTCAGCTGGGCGAGCGGGTGCGTCGTGGCAGGGGGGGCCGAGGTTGCCGTCATGGGGTCTCCCAGTTTTGGTTCTACGGGTGTAGAAACACTGCGTGACGTACGTTACAGCCGTGCGACCGGCATGTGAAGAGGGTGTTCGCTTTGCGGGCAACACTCGGGCCTGGTGGCGGGCGCTGCGGGTCACGACGGCCGCCGTGATGGGTGCCTGCGCCGTGCTGCACCTGATCGCGGCAGCGGGTTCTCCGCCCGTGTCGGACGCCCACCTGGTGCTGATGCTGGGAATGGCCGCCGTCTGCCTTCCGTGCGCGACCCACCTCGTCCTCGCTCCGTCGGCCCGGACATGGCTGCACGCCGGGGTGCTGTCGGCCGGCATGCTGCTGGCGCACTGGCTGCTGGCCGGCCTCGTCGGCGACGCCGGGCACCAGCACCCCGTCTCGGGGTGGTGGGCGGTCGCGCACGTGGGCGTCGTGCTGGGGCCCGTGCTGACGTTGTGCCTGGCCCTCGCCGGGGCGGCGGTGCAGCGCCGGGTCGCGGGCGTCGTTCACTAGCCTTCCGCGGGTGAGGCAGCTGCTCCGGTTCGGCTGGGTCCAGGCGCAGTGCTGCCTGTTCGCGGTGCTGTTCTTCCTCGGGCTGGGGTTGGTCCGGCTGGTGCCGCTGCCGATCGACCCCGCGGACGCGCTCCTGATCTGGTCGCTCGGCGTCACGCTGGTGCTCTGGCTCGTGCGCTGGGAGACCGGCCGGGAGGTCGCCGTCATCTTCGGGTTCCACCTCGTGGGCCTGGCGCTGGAGCTCTACAAGGTGCGCCAGGGGTCGTGGTCCTACCCCGACACCGGCGTGGCGACGATCGGCGGGGTGCCGCTCTACAGCGGCTTCATGTACGCCGCCGTCGGCAGCTACATCTGCCAGGCCTGGCGCCGGTTCGAGCTGCGGATCACCAACTACCGGGCCCGCACGACGGCGGCCGTGGCTGCCCTCGTCTACCTCAACTTCTTCACCTCGCACGCGATCTGGGACGTGCGGTTGCCGCTGGCCGTGGCCCTGCTCGCCGCCACGTGGCGCACGTGGGTGCACTTCACCGTCGGCCGGCGCCGCTACGCCATGCCGCTGGCGCTCTCGTTCGTCCTCATCGGCTTCTTCCTCTGGGTCGCCGAGAACGCGGCCACCCTCCTGCGGGCCTGGCAGTACCCGTCGCAGGAGTCGGTCTGGACCCTGGTCCACGCCGCCAAGCTGGGGTCGTGGTCGCTGCTGGTCGTGGTCAGCATCGTCCTGGTCGCGGCGGTCAAGGCCTACGAGGGGCGGCTGTACGGAACCGGCCGCGACCTGACCGTGCACCGCGCCTACGACGCCCCGCCCGAGCTGCTGCCCGGCCGGGCGGCGCGCCCCGCCGCGACCGTGGCCAGCGGCGCGGCTCCCTGACGGATCGCGTCACGCCCGCGGGGCAGGCGAGCCGGCGGTCACCGGCACCTCGGCTGCGGCGCGCGGAGCGGGGGAGCGGTGGTCGGCCAGCCAGCAGCCCCCGGCCACCGCGGCCAGCCCGGCGACCACCCACCACGGGTGGGCGATGACGGCCTCCTCGGCCCCGGAGAGCGGGTTGGTGAGGACGCCGAGGCGGTCGAGCGCCCAGCCGGCCGCCGCGGTCAGCGCGACGGCGGCGCCGGCGATCCGGAGCCCGCCGTAGAACCGGGTGCGCGAGGCGAGGTGGAGGGAGGGGAACAGCAGGGCCACGGTGAGCAGCTGCGCCAGCTCCACACCCACGTTGAACGCCAGCAGGGCGAGCACCGAGGTCGAGCCCTCCAGGCCCAGGTCGGTGAGGATGCCCGCGAAGGCCAGGCCGTGCACGAGGCCGAAGAGCCCGGCGATGACGGTCTCGCCGTGACGGGCCAGCGGGCGCATCGCGTGGACCGCGGCAACACCCACCGACACCGCGATCAGCACCTCCACCGGTGTGCTCGGCAGCGACACCCAGCCCAGGGCCGACGCGACGAGCGTGAGCGAGTGCCCGACGGTGAAGGCGGTGACGACACCCACGACCCGGCGAACGGTGGGCAGCAGGCCGTCCGCCCGCCGCCACCGGCCCCCTCCCGCGACCAGGGGGGCGACCAGTAGCAGGGTGATCAGGAACAGCAGGTGGTCGGCGCCCTCGAGCACGTGGTGCAGGCCGTAGCCCACCATGTCGGCCAGCCCGGTCGCGGCCGTCTGCCCGACCTGCAGTGTGCCGTCGGTGGCGTCGAGCACCCCCGCGGTGGAGACCTCGCCGGCGGCGTCGGTCAGGACGACGACGGCCTCGTGGGTGCTGTCGGTCTCGATGACGGCGTCGTAGGCCAGCGTGAAGCTCGACGGATCGGCCGCCCCGGGGTCGAGGGCGACGTCCACGCTGATCGAGTCGATGCCCTCGACCGTCTCCCGAACCGGCTCGGCGTAGGTCTCGGACCACTCGGTGCCGTCGGTGCCGGTCACGGCCAGGTGCTCGTCGAGGTAGGTGAGCACGTCGGCGTAGGAGCCGGCGTCGGTCGCGGCCGCGTGGTCGGCGCCCAGCGCGTCGTCGAGGGTCTCCAGCGCGATGCTGATCGTGGCGTCCGCCCGGTCCTCCCCGACCCGCACGGACAGCGTGCTGCTGTCCAGGCTGTGCGCGGAGGCGGTCGAGGGCAGCAGGAGCACGGAGCCGCCGGTGAGGGCGGCGGCCGCGGCGAGGGTGCGGCGGCGGAGGGGGCGGGCCATGACCCAGAGGCTCGGAGACGAAGCTGGGAACTGCCCCGGAACCGGCTGGGAGACGTCGCGGAACGTAACGGGACCCTCTCCCAGCGCATTCCCAGCGGACGTCCAGGGGTGGTCGAGTTCCGCCGTCGAACCTGGTACACGACCGGCTCCCCGACCCGAGAGAAGTCCACGATGAAGCTCCGCAGGACGATCGCCACCCTCCTCCTCGCCACCGTCGTCCCGATCGCCGCCGCGTGCGGCAGCACCGGCACCGCGACCAGCTCGGAGACCAGCACCTCCGTCGCGGCCGAGGAAGCCGCCGGCAGTGGCTTCGCCGGCGGCGGCCCCGGCGGCGGTGGTGGCCCGGGCGGTGTCGACGTCGACTCCGTGACGACGGAGGCCGAGCTCATCGCGCTGGTCCAGGAGGCCTACGGCGACGGGAGCCTCGACCTGCACCGCGGTCACCAGCCCGTGCAGGACGTGCTCGACGAGGTGCTGGCGATCAGCCACGACGAGCTGCACGTGCGGATGGAGGAGCAGGAGCAGAACCTGGCCGCCGTCGCCGAGGACATCGGCGTCGACCCGCAGGAGTTGATCGACGCGCTCGTGGAGTCGTGGAGCCCGGCCGTCGACGACGTCCTGGCCGCCGGTGAGATCACCGAGGCCGAGGCCGAGCAGTACCGCGAGGCGCTGGAGGAGGCCTTCACCTTCCGCGTGACCTGGGACGGCGAGGAGGCGATGCCGACGTTCTCCGGGCTCAGCGCCTAGGGGCCCGACGCCGGGCCGGTCATGGCGGCGCGACGGCGGCGGAACTCCTCGACCGGCCGGTTCGTCACCCCGCCGAGCCGCAGCGACACCACCCGGCCGTCGGCGTCCCGCTCCAGCGGGACGAGCTCACCGGCCGCGCCGAAACCCGGCTGCGCGGCGACCCGCAGGGTGTCGGCGTCGACGATCTCCAGCTCCTCGACCCCCGGCAGGGGGTCGGCGGACGTCGGCCGGACGAGCACCAGCCGGCCCCCGAGCTCGGCGACGTCGAGCACTCCCCAGAGGCCGGCGAACCGGCCGGTGAACGACGACGGCGGCGGGGCGCCGGGCGGCGGTGCGGGCACCGTCGCCCGCGGGCGCAGTGCGACGTCCACCAGCTTCACCAGCCCGGTCGCCAGCTCCTCGGCCGGTCCGTCGATCGCGTTCGTCAGCACGCTGACCACCAGCCCGTCGGCCGGGTCGACGAAGGTCACGGTGATCTGCCCGGGGAAGCCGCCGCTGTGCCCGACGAGGCGCCGCTCGCCCACAGTGGTCAGCACCATCCCGACGCCGTACCGGCCCACCTCGGTCCCGTAGGCGGTGACCACCGACTCCAGGCGCTGCATCAGCCGCTTCGAGTCGTCGGTCAGCAGTCGCTCGTCGCCGAGCACGTGCGCCGCCCCGAAGAGGGCGAGGTCCTCGGCCGTCGAGTAGAACCCGGTCGCCGCCGCCATGGCGCCTGTGCCGGCGGGGCCGAGGGGCTCGCGGACGTCCTCACCCAGGAGCAGCCCGGTGTGCCCGCTGACGTACTCGCCGGTCCGCGCCGCGTCGAGGTCGGTCCCGGTCCGGGTCAGGCCGAGCGGCTCCACGATCCGGGTGCGGACGGCGTCGGCGTAGGAGGTCCCGGTGACGGCCTCGATCGCCAGGCCCACGAGCGCGTACCCGATGTTGGAGTACTTGAAGTGCTCGTTGCGCCGGTGCACCGGGCCGGCCCGCAACGCCGCGCCGATCACCCCTGCCCGGTCCGGGAAGGGCTGCTCCAGCTGCCAGAAGTCGGCGTCGGCGCCGTCCCGCGTGATCCCGGCCTGGTGCCCGAGCAACTCGCGGACGGTCGCCCGGGCGACCGGCGAGCCGGCTGCCGCCAGCTCCGGCACGTGCGTGCCGATCGGGTCGTCGAGCCGCAGTCGCCCGGCTTCGACCAGCTGCAGCACGAGGGTCGCGGTGAACGTCTTGGAGTGGGAGGCGATGCGGAACAGGTGTGCCGGGGTCAGCGGTGCGCCGGTGGAGACGTCGGCGACCCCGACCGCTGCCGACAGCACCAGTTCGCCGCCGTGGCGGACGGCCGCCTGCACACCGGGCACCCGCCGGTGCCGCGCCTGGGCGTCCAGCCACGACCGCAGGTAACCGGCGGCGGCGCGGACGGTCTCGGTCGGCGTCGTCACGGCCGCCCAGCCTAGGGAGCCGGAACCCGTCGCGCGGCGCGGGAGGACGACGGCGGGGCGACGAGGGTCACAGAAGGCAACCGGCCGGTCACGGTCGGGTCACGAATGCATAACGCCGATGATGTCTCCGGCCACCTCCCGCCCCCGCCGATGCCGCTCACCGACGAGCGCCCCCGAGCCGGGTCCCGCGCAGCTCCTCGCCGGTGGCCACCTTCTCGCACCGACTCCGAACGGATTCCCGCTCCACCATGTCCGCCGCTCTCGGCATCCTCGCGGCCACCCTCAGCATCGCCGTCGTCTGGCCCCAGGTCTGGCTCTCCTGCCGGCACCGTCGCACCCTCGGCCTCTCACCCACCAGCGCCTGGCTCGCCGTCGCGCTCAACCTCTGCTGGCTGTCGTTCGGCCTGCTCACCGGCGACCGCGTGCAGATCCTGTCCAACGCCGTCGTCGGCGCCGGCAATACCGCGGTCCTCGCGGCGCTGCTGGTCACCCAGCCGCGGCTGCGGGCGGGGCGGGCGCTGGCGCGCACCGCGTCCGGCGCCGCCGTCCTCGCCGCCCTGGCCGGCGGGGGGCTGGCCGGCACCGTGCTGCTCGGCGCCGATCCGGCGGCGGCCACGGCGCTGCTCGGCGGGGTCGCCTCCGCGGTGGGCGCGGCGGCCGCGCTGCCCCAGCCGCTCAGCCTCCTGCGCGACCGCACCCAGGACCTCTCCGGCCTCTCGCCCGCGCGGTGGTGGCTCGGCTCCGGGGCGTGCGCCTCGTGGGCCGGCTACGGCTGGTGCCTCGACCAGCCCATGGTGTGGCTCTCGGCCGGCGTCGGGCTGTGCTGCGCCCTCGTCGTGTGCGGGATGCTGCGCGCCCGGCGGGCGGTGCTGCCGGCTGCCGGATCAGCCGCCGCAGCGGGGGACGTCGGTGGCATCCAGGGCCCAGCCGGGGATGTCGGCCAGGAATGCCTCGCGGACCCGCGGCGAGCCGGTCGCCCGCCAGTCCACCCGACCGCCGACCTCCGGCTCGTCCTTGGCCCACTCGAACCAGTTCACCATCGCCAGCCGGGGCAGCTGCTCGACCAGCTGCGGATCGAACAGCTGCTGCCACCAGGCCTGCTTGACGGCCAGCTCGTCGGCGCCGCCGCCGCCCGGGGCGAAGAAGGCCGCCGTCTCGGGCACGGCCACCGGCTTCCCGTACCGCTCGCCGTAGTCGGCGTGGAAGTCCGGTAGCCCCCGGTCGTCGCCGCCCCGGCCGACGTAGGTGCCGGTCAGCTGGGCGAGGAACTTGCCCGGCTCGGGCACCTCGTTCTCGCCCCACGGGTGGGCGTCGCCCCAGTGGTAGAGCGACATCCCCACCCAGTCCACGGCGTCCTCGCCCGGCCAGTACGGGGCGTAGGGGTCGTCGGCCGCCGACAGCACGCCGTCGCCGTCGGTGTCCAGCGCCGCGACGTCATCGGGCGTGGCGGCGTGGGCGCCCCCGGTGAACGGGTAGCCGCCGCCGTAGTTGGGCGCCCACATGACCGCCGACCCCGGAGCCCCGGCGTGGACGGCGGCGGCGAGCCGCCGGAACGCCTCGACGTAGGCCGCCGGCTGTTGCCCCCAGGCATACCAGGAGCCGTTCATCTCGTGGGCGAACCGGACCACGACGGGCACCCCGCGGCCGTTGTAGCCGGCCAGCCGCTCGGCCAGGTCCGCGGTCACGCCGTCGGTGACCGCCGCCAGCCCGTCGTGCGGCTCGAGGGTGAGCAGCAGCAGGCCGCCGCCGTCCCGCACCTGCTCGACGGCGGCGTCGAGGTTGCGCTCGTCGGCGGCGGAGAAGGGGAAGCCGGTGAACGAGACGGCGACGGCGGGGCGCGAGCCGAGGGCGGTGCCGTGCTCGGCCAGCGTCGCGGCACCCCAGTCGAGGTTCACCCCCAGGTAGACCCCGTCCCCGGCGCCCGGCCGGGTCAGCTCCGCGGCCGGGCACGCCACCCCGGTCGCCGCCTCGGTGCTCCCGTCGGCGGTGGCGCAGGCCGAGGTGCCGAGCAGGGCGCTGACGGTCAGGGCGGTCAGGGCCAGGGCGGGCGGTCGTCGTCGCACCCGTTCTCCATCGGGCGGAGCGCGGCGGGGCTGTAGTGATCGGCGCAGGTCACGGTCCGGTCACGGCGGCGCCAGCCCTTGACAGAGGAATGTAAGGACGGTGTCCTAACAAATGTGAGTGTGATGCGGGACACGACGCGCCAGGGGCGCCTGCGACGGGCGACCGCGAAGGTCCTTCCGGAACACGCGCGTGCGCACAACCGCTCCATGGTGCTGCAGCACCTGTTCCACGCCGGGCCCGGCTCACGGGCCGACCTGGCGCGGGCCACCGGGCTGACCCGGGTCACCATCTCCGACCTCGTCGCCTCCCTGATGGCCGAGGGCCTGGTGGCCGAGCTCGGCGCCCGGGCGGAGGGGCGCCCGGGCAAGCCCGGCACGCTGCTGGGGGTCCGCACCGACGCGTTCCAGATCGTCGCCGTCGACCTGGCCGACGACGAGCGGATGCACGGCGCGGTGCTCGACCTCTCCGGCGCACTGCTGCAGCGCCGCACGACCCGGGTCGAGGGGCGGACCGGGGCGGCGGCCGTGGCGGCGCTGACCTCGCTGTGCCGCGACCTCGTGGTGGTCGCCACCCGCCCCGTGCTCGGGGTCGGCGTCGGCTCGCCGGGCGTCATCGACCCCTCCGGCCGGGTGCTGCAGGCGCCCAACCGCGAGTGGTACGACCTGCCGCTGGCTGATCGGCTCGGCGCCGACCTCGGTGTCCCCGTGCACGTCGCCAACGACGCCAACACCGCGGCCCTCGGCGAGTTCACCTACGGCGGCGCCTCCGGCGGCGGGCTGCTGGTGCTGACCGTCGGGGGCGGTGTCGGGGCCGGGATCGTGCTCGACGGCGGCCTGGTGCAGGGCCACGAGCACGCGGCGGGGGAGATCGGCCACGTCACCGCCGTCGACGAGCGCGACGACATCGACGGCGCTCCGCTCGGTCGCCCGCTCCCGTGCGCGTGCGGGCGCCGCGGCTGCCTGGAGACGGTGCTCTCGGTACCGGCGCTGCGCCGGCGGATCGAGGGCCTGGACGCCCCGGGCGCGGCGGTGGCCCTCGGCGCCGTGGGGCGGCGCCTGGGCATCGTCCTGGCCCCGGTGGTCAGCGCGCTCAACCTCTCCGAGGTGGTGCTCAGCGGACCCCGTGAACTCCTCGACGGCCCGTTGCGCGAAGCGGCGCTCGCCACCCTCCACGAACGCACCATGCCCGTCGTCAGCAGCTCCCTGCAGCTGCGGATGACCTCGCTCGGCGAGGACGGGGCCCTGTCCGGGGCCGCGGTCCTCGTGCTGTCCGGCCAGCTCGGGGTCACGTGACGACCCCGAGCCGGCCAGTTGCAAGTCGGAGGACCACACCCCTGTGGCGGCGCTGTCCGGCACCGCCTGTGCACCAGGAAGGAACCCCAACATGACGAGGGTACGCACGAGCGGGCTCGCCGCCGCGAGCGTCGGCCTGCTGCTGGCGCTGACCGCCTGCGGCGGTGGGAACGAGGCCGAGGCGGGGAGCTCGGAGGAGATCCGGCTGTGGCTGGCCGGCTCCGACACCCCCCAGGAGCTGCGCGACTACCTGGTCGAGACGTTCGAGGCCGAGCACGAGGGCATGACGCTGGTCATCGAGGAGCAGGACTGGAGCGGCCTGGTGCCGCGCCTGCAGACGGCGCTGTCCTCGGAGGGGCAGACGCCCGACGTCGTGGAGATCGGCAACACCCAGAGCCCGACCTTCACCCACGCCGGCGCCTTCTCCGACATCAGCGACCTGGTCGACGAGCTGGGCGGTGACGACCTGCTCGAGGGCTTCGTGGAGGCCGGCACGGTGGACGGCGACGTGTACGCGGTGCCGTACTACTCCGGCGCGCGTGCGGTGTTCTACCGCAAGGACCTCTTCCAGCAGGCCGGCGTCGAGGTGCCGGAGACCCTCGAGGAGTTCGGCGCCGCGGCCGTCGCGCTGCAGGAGGCCAACCCCGCAGGCACGCCGAACTTCTCCGGCTTCTGGTTCCCCGGCCAGGACTGGTACAACGGCATCGCCTGGATCTACAGCGCCGGCGGGAGCCTCGCCGAGCAGGACGGCGACCGGTGGGTCGGCGCGCTGTCCAGCCCCGAGTCGCAGGAGGGGCTGGCCCAGGTCCAGGAGCTGTTCGCGAACGCGACGAACGCCCCGCGCGACGCCGACTCGGCCGAGCCCTGGGTGCCGTTCAACAACGGCGAGGCGGCGATGTTCTCCGCCCCGACGTGGGCCCGCTGGAGCATCGACCTGCCCGAGTGCAACCAGGGCGTCGACCCCGACGACGAGTCGGAGGCGGCCCAGGCCGCGCTCGCCGAGCAGCAGGCCTGCAACGAGGAGAAGACCGGGATCTTCCCGCTCCCCGGGCCGACGGCGGGGGAGCCGGCCACTGTCTTCGCCGGTGGTTCCAACATCGCCATCCCGGCGAAGTCGGGGAACCAGGAGGCGGCCCGCGACCTGCTGCGGATCATCTTCAGCGAGGAGTACCAGACGATGCTCGCCGAGAACGGCCTGATCCCGGGCAACAGCGAGTACGCCGACGCCCTCGGCGACGACGTCTACGCCGAGGCGGCGCTCGCTGCCGCCCTCGACGCCAAGCTGACCCCGCCGGCGGAGAAGTGGGCCGACGTGGAGGCCAACCGCATCCTGGAGGACTTCTTCCAGCAGATCGCCTCCGGTGCCGATCCGGCGGAGGCGGCGGCGCGGGCCGACCAGCTGATCACGGACACGCTCGCCTGACCCTGTGATCCGGGGCGGGGGCCCGACCGCCCGCCGACCGCGGCGGCCGCGCCCCCGCTCCCACGCCCCGGAGGAACCGTGTCCACATCCCGCACGTCCCCCGCGGCGGTGCTCCCGCCGGCACCGCCGCGCGCCGCCGTCCCACCGGTCCACCCGGATCCGGCGGCCGCGCCCGGCCCGCGGCGGCGCCGGTCGCTGCGCTCCCGCCTGGGGCCCTACCTGCTCCTGGTGCCCGCGCTGGTCCCCGTCGCGGTCGGCCTCGGATACCCGCTGGTGCGGCAGTTCGTGCTCTCGTTCCAGGAGTACGGGCTGGCCCAGCAGTTCGGCCGGCCGGCCGAGTGGGTGGGGCTGCGCAACTACACGGAGCTGCTGTCGGACCCCTACGTCTGGGGCGTGATCGGGCGGTCCGTGCTGTTCTGCCTGGTCAACGCGGCGCTGACGATGCTGGTCGGCATCGCCCTGGCGGTCCTCCTGACCCGGGTGGGCCGCGGACCCCGCATCACTCTCCAGGTCGGGTTGCTGCTGGCCTGGGGGACGCCGGTGCTCGCCACCATGACGGTCTGGCAGTGGCTGTTCGACTCGCAGTACGGGGTGATCAACTGGTTGCTCGCCGAGCCGCTGGGCATGGCCGGGATGCGCCACCACTCCTGGATCATCGAGCCGGCCTCGTTCTACCTCGTGGCGACCGTCATCGTCGTCTGGATGTCGGTGCCCTTCGTGGTGTTCACCGTCTACGCCGGGCTGCTGCAGGTGCCCGAGGAGTGCGTGGAGGCCGCGCAGCTCGACGGCGCCAACGCCTGGCAGCGGCTGCGCCACCTCTCGCTGCCCATGGTGGCGCCCGTGCTGCTCGTCGTCGCCCTGCTCCAGGTGATCTGGGACCTGCGGGTCTTCACCCAGATCCACGTCCTGCAGCGGGCCGGGGCACCGACCCGGGAGACCCACCTGCTCGGCACCTACATCTACTCGCTGGCGAAGGAGTTCTCGATGGCCGGAGCCATGGCCACGATCATGCTGGTCATCACCTTCGTGCTCACGGTCTTCTACATCCGCCGGATGCTGAAGGAGGAGGTGTGAGCCCCGCGCACACGGGTGCCCCCGCACCCGCCCGGCGGCGCACCCGCGGCGGCGGGACGGGGCGGCGGCTGCTCGGCCTGCTCGCCGTCGCCGTCGCGCTGGTGTGGGTCTTCCCGATCTACTGGATGGTCAACAGCGCATTCCTGCCGACGAATCGGATGCGTACCGGCGAGCCGTCGTTCCTGCCATTCGGGGGCACCCTGTCGAATTTCCGGAACGTGCTGACGAACCCTGATTTCTACGCTGCCTTCAAGGTGTCGCTGGCGGTCACCGGCCTCACCCTCGTCGTCGCCATCCTGTTCGCATTCCTGGGTGCGCTCGCGATCAGCAGGTTCCGTTTCCGCGGGCGCCGGTCGTTCATCCTCACCGTTCTCGTGGTGCAGATGATCCCGGCCGAGGGACTGTTCATCTCCCAGTACCAGATGTTGGACAGCTGGGGCCTGGTGAACGCGGTCCTGGGGCTCACCATCGTCTACGTGGCGGCGATCGTGCCGTTCACCGTGTGGATGCTGCGGGGCTTCGTCGCCGGGGTGCCGCTGGAGCTGGAGGAGGCCGCGATGATGGACGGTCTCTCGCGCACCGGGGCCTTCTTCCGCATCACCTTCCCGCTGCTGGCGCCCGGCCTCGTCGCCGCCGGGGTCTACGGGTTCCTGCAGGCCTGGAACGAGTACACGCTGGCACTGGTGGTCATGACCGATCCCGACCAGCGGACCCTCCCGCTGTGGCTGCAGGGCCTGGTGGAGGCCAACCGGGCCACGGACTGGGGCGTCGTCATGGCCGGGGCCACGCTCATCTCCGTGCCGGTCATCGTGTTCTTCCTGTTCGTGCAGAAGCGGATGAGCGCCGGGCTGGTGGCCGGGGCGGTGAAGGGGTGAGCGCGCACCGGTCCGGCGCTCGGAGCTGCTCGGTCGGGCTCGACATCGGAGGGACGAAGGTCCTGGGCGTGCTCCTGGGCCCCGACGGGGCCGTGCTGCGGACCCTGCGGGTGCCGACCCGCCCGGGTGTGCCCGGCGTCGTCGACACCGCCGAGGAGGTGGTGCGCCGGCTGTGCGCCGATGCCGGCGTGGCGCCGCGGGCGCTGGCGGGGGTCGGCGCCGGGGTGCCGGGGCTGGTCGACCCGGCCACCGGGCGGCTGTCCTACGCGGTCAACCTGGGGATCCACGAGCGCGGGGTCGACCTGGCGCCGGTGCTCGCCGCCCGCCTGGACGGGGTTCCCGTCGTCCTGGAGAACGACCTGAACGCCGCGGCCGTGGGCGCCGCCCGGCTGCTGGGGCTGCCGGGGGACCTGGCGCTGCTGGCCCTGGGCACCGGCGTGGCCGCGGGGTTGCTGCTCGGCGGCGAGCTCCGGCGCGGGCGGCACGGCGCCGCCGGCGAGATCGGCCACCTCCCGTACGACCCGGCCGGGCCTCGCTGCCCGTGCGGTCAGCTGGGCTGCCTGGAGCTGTACGCCTCCGGCGCCGCCCTGGACCTCGCGTGGCCCGTCCGGTCCGCGCGGCCGGCGGCCGCCGACCTCTTCGCCGCCGCCGCGGCGGGGGACCGCCGGGCGGTCGTGGTCCGGGACCGGTTCGCCGACGCCGTGGCGACGGCGGTGCGGTTGCTCGTGCTCACCTGCGACGTCGAGCACGTCGTCCTGGGCGGCGGGGTGGCCGACGTCGGCCCGCCGCTGCTGGACGCGGTGGTGGCCGCCGCCGGGCGCCAGGCCGCGGGGTCGGCGTTCCTGCAGAGCCTCGCCGTCCCCGAGCGGGTGCAGCTGGTGCCCCGCGACCTCCCGGTGGCACCGGTGGGTGCGGCGGTGTGCGCCCGCGGCGGGGTGCCCGGTGTGGTCGAGCCGGTGGGATCCTGACGCATGGAGGTCGTGATCCTGCCCGGCCCGGACGACGTGGCCCGGGAGGCTGCGGCCCGGGTCGCCGCCGTCGTCCGGAGGCGCCGCGACGCGGTGCTGGGTCTGGCCACCGGGTCCTCGCCGCTCGGTCTCTACGCCGAGCTCGCCCGCCAGGTCGCCGCCGGTGAGCTCGACGTCTCCGGCGTCCGCGGCTTCGCCCTGGACGAGTACGTCGGCCTCCCGCCCGAGCACCCGGAGAGCTACGCCTCGGTCATCCGGCGGACCGTCACCCGGCCGCTGGGGCTGGATCCGGCCCGGGTGCACGTGCCCGACGGCCGCGCGGCCGACCTGGCTGAGACGGCGGCCGGCTACGAGCGGGCGATCGTCGCGGCCGGCGGCATCGACCTGCAGATCCTCGGCATCGGCACCAACGGGCACATCGGGTTCAACGAGCCGACGTCGTCCATCGCCTCACGCACCCGGGTCAAGACGCTGGCGCCGCGCACCCGCGCCGACAACGCCCGCTTCTTCGCCTCCGCCGACGAGGTGCCGATGCACTGCCTCACCCAGGGGCTGGGCACCATCCTCGAGGCCCGCGAACTCCTGCTCGTGGCGCAGGGGGAGCGCAAGGCCGACGCCGTCGCCGCGGCGGTGGAGGGCCCGCTGAGCAGCATGTGCCCGGCGTCGGTGCTGCAGCTGCACCCGCGGGCCGCCGTGCTCGTCGACGAGGCGGCGGCCTCCCGGCTGCGCCTGGCCGACTACTACCGCCACACGCACGCCCACAAGCCGGCCGGCTCCGGCGGGTGAGTCAGCGGACCGGACGGCCGGCCGCCCAGACCGCGCGCACCGACCAGTCGTCGTCCAGCACCACGGCGTCGGCCACGGAGCCCGGCGCCAGCCGGCCTATCCGGGAGCCGAGGCCGAGGGCGCGCGCCGGCGTGCGGGTCAGCGCGGTCACGGCGACGACCGGGTCCAGCCCGACGTCCGCCACGGCGGTACGCAGCGCACGGTCCAGCGTGAGCGTCGAGCCGGCCAGCGTGTCGGTGCCCGCCAGCACCGCGCGGCCGGCGCGCACCTCGACGTCGGCCCCGCCCAGGCGGTAGCGGCCGTCTCCGGTGCCCGCCGCCGCCATCGCGTCGGAGACCAGGGCCACCCGGGCGGGCGCCCCGGCGAACAGCAGCCCCACGACCGACGGGTGGACGTGGTGCCCGTCGAGCACGACCTCCAGCGTCACCCGGGGGTCGGCGAGCGCGGCGCCGACCGGCCCGGGGGAGCGGTGCCCGAGGCCGGGCATCGCGTTGAAGGCGTGGGTGAGCACCCGGGCGCCCGCGTCGAACGCCCGGGCGGTGCACGCCATGTCGGCCTCGGTGTGCCCGACGGCCACGGTGACCCCGGCCGCGGTGAGGCGGCGCGCGGCGTCGAGCGCACCGGGCAGCTCGGGGGCGATCGTGACGGAGCGCAGCGCGCCGCGGGCGGCGCGCAGCAGCCGCTCGACGACGTCGGGTGCCGGTGGGCGCAGGTGCCCGGGGTCGTGCGCCCCGCACCGGGACGCCGCCAGGAACGGCCCCTCCAGGTGCGCGCCGAGCACCCGCTCGTCGGACCGGGCCAGGTCGGCGATCGCGGCGAGGGAGGCCTCCAGACGCTCCACGGGCGCGGCGACCAGGCTGATCAGCGAGCGGGTCGTGCCGTGCGCGCGGTGCACCTCCAGCGCCCGGCGCATGCCGTCGGGGCCGTCCTCCGCGGTGTACCCGCCGCCGCCGTGGACGTGCAGGTCGACGAACCCGGGGGTCAGCCAGGCGCCGGCCAGGTCGACGACCCGGTCGGCGGCCGGCGCTTCCCCGGTGCCGGCCGCGGCGATCGTGTCGCCCCGGAAGAGCACCCAGAAGCCGTCCACCCGGCCGTCGGCGTCGACCTTCCGGCCGCCGCGCAGCAGCGTCGAGATCCCGCGCCCGGTCACCGGCCGACCAGCGCCTCGGCCGCAGCCCGGGTGCAGGCGCGGGAGGCGCCGTGGACGGCGACGGCCGGCCCGGGCACGAGCGCGAGGTCGTCGGGCATGCCGAGCGCGACGGTGACCGCATCGGGCCGCAGCTGCGCCAGCCGGCGCAGCCAGCGTTCCTGCCACGGGCTCCGGTACGCGTCCCGGACCGCCACGACCAGCGGCCGGCCGGCCGCTGCACCGGCGACCGCGTCGGGGGTGGGGCCGCCGTCCGTGACCGTCACCAGGGCGTCGAGGTGCCCGAGCTCCCGCAACGGGTCGGCCAGGCTCCACCCGGCCGCGCCGACCGCCATGTTCGCCTCCGCCCGCAGCTCGGCCACCAGCGCGGGCGCGGGCAGCTGCCGCAGGTCGCGGGCCCGTCGGGCCGCCCGGGCCGTCCGCACACCGATGTCGGCGGGCGCGTCACCGACGTCGACGGTCGGGGCCGAGGCCAGTTCACGACGCAGCCCGGCCACCCGGCCCGCGGCCTCGTGCAGCCGGTCCTCGGTCAGCGTGCCATCGCGCAGGTGCCCGGCGACCGCCTCGCGGATGGCGGCGCAGTGCTCCTCGCCGTCCTCGGCGCCCACGAGGAGCAGGTCGGCGCCGGCGGCCAGTGACAGCGCCGCGGCGCGTGGGATGCCGTGCGCCGCCCGCACCCCGGCCATGTCGAGCGCATCGGTGACGACCACGCCGCGGAAACCGAGCTCGGTGCGCAGCAGGTCGACCAGCAGGCGGCGGCTCAGCGTGGCGGGGGCCGCGTCGAGGGCGGGGAACACGACGTGCGAGGTCATCACGAGCCGGGCGCCGGCCTCGATCGCCGCGACGAACGGCGGCAGCTCGCGGCGGCGGAACGTCGCCTCGTCCACGTCGACGACCGGGAGGTCCAGGTGCGAGTCGACAGTGGTCGCCCCGTGCCCGGGGAAGTGCTTGGCGGCCGCGGCGACGCCGGTCGACTGCAGGCCGCGCACGTAGGCCGCCCCGTGCCGGGCGACGAGCCCGGGATCGGCGCCGAAGGCGCGCACCCCGATGACCGGGTTGCGGCTGTCGCTGTTGACGTCCACCGACGGCGCCAGGTCGACGTTCACGCCGGCGCGCCGGAGGTCCGCGCCGATGGCCGCGGCGACCCCCGCGGTCACCTCCTCGTCGTCGAGCACGCCGAGGGCCAGGTTGCCCGGGTAGCTGCTGCCGGTCCGGTACTCCAGCCGGGTGACGTCCCCGCCCTCCTCGTCGACGGCGACGAGCGCGTCCGGCCGCGCCGCGCGCACCGCGCCGCCGAGGCGGGCCACCTGCCCGTCGGCGCCACCGGCGGTCAGGTTCTGCCCGTAGAGGCAGACCCCGGCGAGCCCGTCGCCGAGCGCGTCGAGCACCCACCCGGGAACGTCCGGACCGGCGAATCCGGGCATCAGGCAGGCATTCACCAGACTGCCGAGATCGGACATCTCTCCTCGTTCCGCCGCCGGTGGGCCGACCATTCCCGACGCGGTCGGACGTGGAGCGCGGCGCCATTCTGCAGCGCCGCCCCCGTTCTGCCGTCCATTCGGGTGGGGAACGTCGTCGATCATCGCATGCGCGCTCACGTCCGGTCATTACTCGCAGCCCGCGAGAAATGAGGCGGCGACCGCGGCCGACCTGGCGGGAGAGGCGCGCACCGCACCATTTCCCGCGCCGCGCCGATCGCCTCGGAGTTCCGACGACGGGGGTCACCCGGGAGGCGCCCGGGTCGTCGCTACGCGGGTGTGGACCCGCCCGCGGTGGGTGCGCCGGATCTGGCTGCCGACGGCGGCCCGGCCACCTCCGGGATGATCGCCTCGGTGGCCCGCTCGTTCTGCGGAGCCTGCGACCGCACCCGGCCACCGCCGACGGGCAGATCCGCAACTGCCTGTCCGCCCGCGAGGAGTCCGACCTGCGCACCGCGATGCGCGACGGCGCCACCGACACCGAGCTGGCCGACCGGTGGCGGATCGCCACCCTGGGCAAGCTGCCCGGCCACGGCATCGACGACCCCAGCTTCCTGCCGCCCACCCGCCCCATGTCCGCGACCGGCGGGTGACGTGGGCGACCAGGCGAGCGCGGTCGCCTTCGGGACGCCGGCGCACGATGGGGCCCGTGGACGACCGACGACCCGTGGACCTGGAACGGCTGGCCGCCGAGCTGCTCGCCGACGCAGCGGCGGGGAAGGCCCAGCGCGCCGCGCGCACCCTGCCGCACCCCGTCGACGGGCTGCGGCAGACCGTGATCGCCCTGGTGCGGGGCCAGCAGCTCGCGGAGCACGAGAGCCCCGGCCCGGCCAGCCTGCTGGTCCTGCGCGGGAAGGTCCGGCTCGTCTCCGGGGAGGACGCCGTGGAGCTGGGCGCGCTGGAGACAGGTCCCATCCCCGATCGCCGGCACAGCCTGCACGCCGACGAGGACAGCGTCGTCCTCCTCAGCGTCGCCGTGCCCCAGCGGGCGCCGACCGGCGGTTGACCCCCCTGGCGGTGCCGGCCGGGAGCCGCCGACGTCAGAGGGGCGCGGCCACGCCGGGCACGGCGCGGGCCGGTCTGGACGATCCGGTCGCCGGGGTGGAGGGTGCGCCCATGACGGAGAACCGCTACGCCATCGGACTGGACGACCTGGAGGCCGGCGTCCGCGTCACTCCCGCCGAGCAGGTGGCCGGGCAGCCGGTGCCGGAACTGCCACCGGTGGACCGGCGCACCGATCAGCTGCCGTACGCCGACGGAGCCGGCGGCGACGCAGACGGGGACTGACCGGCCCGGTCAGACCTTGCTGCTGCCCTTCAACCAGCCGTAGGCGGCGGTGGCCAGGAAGAGCACGACGCCCACGAGCAGCAGCCAGAACAGCCCCTCGATCAGCGCCCCGATGATCGACAGCGCCAGCCAGACGACCAGCAGCAGACCGATCAGGCGCAGCAGCACGGGCACTCCTGGGGTGAGGCGGGGACGGCGCCGCCCAGCCTAGCGGCGGCGACCGCGCCGGACGAGGCTACGGGGCCGGTGGGCGGGGGAGCGGGCGGTCGGACAGGATGCAGCGATGGCCTACTCCGCTGCCGACGACCGCTACGAGTCCATGCCCTACCGCCGCACCGGGCGCAGTGGCCTGGACCTCCCCTCGATCAGCCTGGGCCTCTGGCACAACTTCGGCGACGACGTCCCGTTCGACCGTCAGCGCGCCATCCTCCGCCGGGCGTTCGACCTGGGCATCACGCACTTCGACCTCGCGAACAACTACGGGCCCCCCTACGGCTCGGCCGAGAGCAACTTCGGCCGGCACCTCCGGGACGACTTCCGGCCCTACCGCGACGAGCTGGTCATCAGCACGAAGGCCGGCTACGACATGTGGCCCGGCCCGTACGGCCAGGGCGGCGGCTCGCGGAAGTACGTGCTGAGCAGCCTGGACCAGTCGCTGCGGCGGATGGGCCTGGAGTACGTCGACATCTTCTACAGCCACCGGCCCGACCCCACGACGCCGCTGGAGGAGACGATGGGGGCGCTGGACACCGCCGTCCGTTCCGGGAGGGCCCTCTACGCGGGCATCTCGTCGTACTCGCCGGAGCAGACCCGCCGGGCGGCGGCGATCCTCGCCGACCTGGGGACGCCGCTGCTGATCCACCAGCCGTCCTACTCGATGCTCAACCGCTGGATCGAGCGGGAGGACCTGCTCGACACCCTCGCCGACGTCGGGGCCGGGTGCATCGCCTTCTCGCCGCTGGCGCAGGGCATGCTCACCGACAAGTACCTCGGCGGCGTCCCGGAGGGATCGCGCGCCAGTCAGGGCAAGTCGCTCTCGCCGGACCTGCTCACCGAGCAGGCGCTCACCCACGTCCGGGCGCTCGACGACATGGCGCAGCAGCGCGGGCAGTCGCTGGCCCAGATGGCGCTTGCCTGGGCGCTGCGGGACCAGCGGATGACCACCGTGCTGATCGGGGCCAGCAGCGTGGCGCAGCTGGAGCAGAACGTCGGCGCGCTGGAGAACCTCGGGTTCACCGAGGACGAGCTCGCCGCGATCGACCGGCACGCCGTGGACGCCGGCATCGACCTCTGGGAGGGCCCCCGCACCGCCTGAGCTGCCTGTGGACAACGGATCCGGACCCGAGCCGGATCCGCCTAGGGTCCGCGTCGTGACTGACGGCCTCGAGGTGGAGACCCCGGTCCTGCGCGACGCCGGCCGTGCCCTGCTGGTCGTCTACCGGGAGTTCGACGGCGCACGGGACACGGCGGACGTCGGCAGCGACGTCATCGCGCACGACCGGCTGCGCGACCGGCTGCGGGAGTTCGGCAGCAACTGGGACCATCGGCGGACGGAGATGGCCGGGCTGGTCGAGGGCCTCGGCCAGGCCGCCCAGGACGCCGCCGAGGTGTACGAGCGGATCGAGACCGAGCTGGTCGCCGCCCTGGCCGGTGAGCGGTGAGCCGCCCGCGTGACTGGTCGCCGCTGCGCCCCTCGGACCCGGTCGGCGGCGACCCCGCGGCGATCGCCCGGCTCGCCCGGCGGTACGCCGACACGGCGGCGGCGATCACCACGGCGGCCAGGGCGCTCCGCACCATCCACGACAGCGCGACGACCTGGGAGTCCGACGCCGGCCGGGCCTTCCGCGAGCGGACCGCCGAGGTGGCCGGGACGATCGAGCAGGCCCTCGACCGGTACGAGGGCACGGCGGAGGCGCTCGCCGCCTACGCGCGCACGCTCGACGACGTCCAAGCGGGCGCCGACACGGTCCTCGCGCGCGCCCAGCGGGCCGAGGACGCCCGGGACGCCGCCTGGCGGGCGAGGGAACGCGCCGCGACGCTGCCGGAGCCCGATCCGGTCGCCGAACGCCGGGCGCACGACGATGCCGCGGCCGCCACCGCCGGCATCCGGGCGGCCGACGAGGAGCTCGCGGCGCTGGAGGCCGAGTGGCAGGCGGCGGGGAACGCCGCAGCCGACGCCATCGACGACGTCCTGGGCGCCAGCGACCACCTCGCGGACAGCTTCTGGGACGACGTGCTGGACGTCGTCGCCGTCGTCACGGGCTGGGCCGGGAAGCTCTCGGCGGTCTTCGGGCTCGTCGCGCTCTTCCTGCTGGCCATCCCGGGCCTGCAACCGTTCGCCGCGGCGTTCGCGGGGCTCGCGTTCGTCACCGGGGCCGTCTCCCTGGCGGGGAACACCGTGCTGCACGCGGCGGGCCGGGCGGAGCTGTCGGACGTGCTGTGGGACGCGGTGGGCGTGCTCACCTTCGGGGTGGGCCGTGCCTTCGCGCTGGCCGGCCGGGCGGTCGCCACCGGCACCCGCGGGCTGGCCCGCCCCTCGCTGGTGCAGCACCTGCGCGCCTCGGGGATGACCCGCCGGCAGGCCCGGCAGGCGGTGCGGGACCAGGGCGTCCCGGCCGGCGGGTCCGTGCCCGGCGCGCTCACTTCCCGAGCCCGCCGGCCGTCCGGCTGGGTGCCCACCCGCGGGGAGTGGGCCGAGGCCTACCGCCCGTCGGGGCTGTTCCGCGACGTGACCTCCGGTCGCTCCCCGACGGTCCACCCCGCGACCACCGCCGCCCCCGTGGTCCGGACGGGGCAGCGCAGCCAGTTCCTCGCCGACGCCGCGGTGCTCTCCTCGGCCGGTGCCGGGAGCGCCGCCACCGGCCGCGCGATCGGCGAGGAGCTGCGCGGCCACGGACCCCGCACCCCCGTCGGGTCCGGACGGTGACCACGGCGCTCCGCCCCCGGGACTTCACGTTCGCGGTGCCCGGCGACTGGGCGCGGATCCGGGTCCTGGACGAGGCGCGGCGGGATGCCGACGTCCGTCGGATCGCCCGGGCGGTCACCCGGGGCCGGCCCGACCGCGACCGGCTGATGCCGCAGGTGGCGCGCGCGCTGCACGGCGCGGCCGCCGCCCGCAGCGACAGCCACACCGTCGAGGTGCACCTCCCGGTGTTCCAGGACGGCGCCCCGCCGATCGCGTGCGCCCTGGCGGTGGGCGTCGTCCCCCCGCGCCCGGCGGGGGACCGGCCGGGCGCCGCGGAGGCGGCCTTCCTCGCCGCGGGGGGAGCGGGGGCGGCCGCGGAGGTGGTGGAGCTCGCGGCCGGCCCCGTGGCCCGCCTGCGCCGCCGGACGCAGGCACCGGCACCGGACGGCCGGCTGCTCGAGACGGCGGTGGTGCAGTACCAGCACCCGATGCCCGGCGGCGGCTACGTGCTGCTGAGCTTCTCGACGCCGCTGCTGGAGCTGCTCGAGCCGCTGACCGCGCTGTTCGACGCCGTCGCCGGCTCCTTCCGGTGGCTCCCGTGACCGGCGCCGTCCAGGACTGGACCTACCGGGTCGAGCCGTCCGGCGCGGGCTGGGTGTGGCTGCCACGCTCCGGGGCCGTCGCCGCCTGGACGCAGGCGGTCTGCGACGGCCTCGGCGTCCACGGCGCCGCGGCGGGAACGCTCGGCGAACAGGTGCTGTCGCTGGCCACCGCCCTGCGCGAGGGAACCCCCGACCTGGCCGCGCTCTGGATCCCCGATCCCCGGTACGGCGTCCTCGCCACCCTCCGCGCGGACCGGTACCGGCTCACCACCGGGCTGGCGGAGCTCGCCGAGCAGGAACGCGCCACGGTCGGGCGTGGGCTGGCCCCTCCCGAGGTCGACCTGGTGGCGCTGCCGGCGGGCCCGGCGCTGCGCGTCCGGCGGGTGGAGCGGCAGGCCGGTGGCCCCGGGGACGGGCTGCTCGTCGAGAGCGTCCGGCACCTCGTGGCGCCGCCGGCAGTCGTCGACGTGGCCGGTGTGCCCTCGGCGGTGGAACTGGTCCTGGCGTGGACGCTGCTGCACGAGGGGGCCGAGTTCGCGGACATGGCCGATCGGACCGCTGCCCGGCTCCGCGTCACCTCCGGCTGAGCACGCGGGTCGATCTCACCCCTCGGGGGGATGTGCGCGCCGCGGGGAGATGTCGATTCCCCCGGGGTGAGCATCGAACGGGCGGCGCTGGGCCGCCCCAGCGGGACCCGGGACGCCGTTCCGGCGCCGGAGAGCGCCCTGCGGCTCCTCGGCGTGCGCGCCGTGGCCGTCGCCGCCGTCCTGGCGACCGCCGGCTACCTCACCTGGCGGCTGCTGGCCACGCTGCCCGAGGGGCCGGCGCTCTGGCTGGGGGTGCCGTTCCTGGCGCTCGAGGTCTACGGCGGCCTCGCCCTGCTGCTGTTCGTGATGACCACCTGGACCGTCGCCCCGGCGACCGTGCCGGCGCCCCGCCCCGGGCCGCCGCCGTCGGTCACCGTGCTCATCGCCACCTACAACGAGCACCTGGACGTGCTCCTGCCGACCGTCGCCGCCTGCCTGGCGATGGAAGGCGAGCACGAGACCTGGGTGCTCGACGACGGCGACCGGCTCGAGGTGGAGGAGATGGTGACGGCGCTCGGCGCGCGGTACGTCACCCGCCCCGAGCACGACCACGCCAAGGCGGGCAACCTCAACCACGCGCTGGCGCTGGTGCGCACCGACCTCGTCGCGGTGTTCGACGCCGACCACGTCCCCGACCCGGACTTCCTCACCCGCACGCTGCCCTACTTCGCCGACGAGCGGCTGGCGCTGGTGCAGACGCCGCAGCACTTCTACAACACCGGCTCGTTCGAGCACCTGCGCCCGGGCGCCGACCTGCACGAGGAGTCGCTCTTCTACCGGGTGATCCAGGCGGGCAAGCACCACGCGGGGGCCGCCTTCTGGTGCGGCACGAACGCGGTCCTGCGCGCCGAGGCGCTGCGCGAGATCGGGGGAGTGGCGACGGAGTCGCTCACCGAGGACTTCCACACGACGATGAAGCTGCACCGCGCCGGCTGGCGGAGCGCGTACCACAACGAGGTGCTCGCCCGCGGGCTCGCGGCCGGCAGCCCGGACGCGTTCTACGCGCAGCGCCGGCGGTGGGGCCGGGGGGCGATGCAGGTGCTGCGGCACGACAACCCGCTCACCGCCACGGGACTGACGCTGCGGCAGCGGCTGGGCTACCTCTACTCGCTGTCGGCGTGGTTCGACTCGTGGCGGACGCTGGGGCTGGCCCTGGTCCCGGTCGCCGTGCTGGTCACCGGGCTCTTCCCGGTGGATGCACCGCCCGCGTTGTTCGCGGTGATGGCCGGCGTCCCCTTCCTGCTCCAGCAGGCGGCGCTGACGCTGCTGTCGCGCGGGTTCGCCCCGGCGCGCTTCTCGCTGCTGTTCGAGGTCGTCCGGCTGCCCTCCAACCTCGCCGCGACGCTGTCGCTGGTGCTGCGCGGCACGGGCCGCTTCGCGGTCACCGCGAAGGGGCGCACCGGGGAGGAGCGGACCCGCGCTCGGGTGCCCGCGCTGCTGCTCGCACTCACCGCCGTGCTCGCCGGCAGCCTGCTCCACACGGCCGCGAGCCTGGTCGGCTGGACCCCGATCGAGCTCCGCTGGGGCGGCACCACGCTGGTGCCGGTCCTCTGGGTGAGCGTCACCCTCGGCTTCGTGCTGGCCGGCATCCGGCGGATCCGCGATCCGCGCTTCTCCGCCGAGCGCCGGGACGGTCACCGCTTCCCGGCCGCGCTGCCGGCCGTGGTCGACGGGGCGCCCGCGCGGCTCGTCGACGTCTCGCTCGGAGGCGCGCAGCTCCGCGTCCGCGGCGTCGGCGCCGCCGTCGGCGCCGAGGTCGAACTGGCCATCCGCGTGCCCGACCGCGCCGAGCACGTCGTCTTCCGGGCGGTGGTCCGGTCCCGGACCGACGACGTCCACCGGGTGCAGTTCGTCGGGCGGCAGTGGCGCGAGCTGGCCGCGCTGTCGGCGACGGCGTTCGGCGCCGGTGCGGCCCGCTGGGCGGCCGTCGAGGTCACCCCCGTCGGGCTCGCCGCCCCCGTCGACACGGGCGGCCGGGTTCTCGCCGCCCGCGCCGACCCGGACGCGGTGGCCGCGGCGGTGCGCAGCCCGTTCGTCTCCGCGGCCACGCGGCGCCCGGTGGACGACGACACCCGGCCGATCCCGCGGCTGACGCCGGAGCTCGAACGTTCCCTGGCCGGCGCCGACGGTCCATGAGCAGCGGTCCCGGGGACCGCACGCCCGGCTCTGGGACCATTCCGACCGTGGACCGGACCGGGAACCGTCCCGCGCGCACGCGGGTGGACGCGGCCACGGTGATCGCGCTGGCGGCCCGGTGGATCCACTCCGGGCGGCGCATCGACATGGGTGCGCTGGGCGAGGAGATCGGGGTCTCCCGGATGACCCTGCACCGGCACGTCGGCAGCCGCGAGCGACTGGTCGGCGAGGCGGTCTGGTACCTCGCCGAGCGCGGCTGGCAGGCGTGCACGGCCGCGGAGGACGCGCGGCGCACGCCGGGGGACCCGGAGCTCCGCAGCGCGCGGGTCATCCGGGCGTTCAACGCCGGGGTCGTCGGCAGCACCGGCATCCGCACCTTCATCGACAGCGAGCCGGAGTTGGCGTTGCGGGTGCTCACCGATCCCGCGGGGCCGGTGGAGCCCCGCGCGGTGCGGGTCGCGGTGGAGCTGATCGAGAGCGACGAGCGGGCCGGCCGGCTGCGGCCGATCATCGACCGGGAGAGCCTGGCCTACGCCCTGGTCAAGCTGGCCGAGGCGTTCCTCTACGCCGATCTGGTCGCCGGCCGTCCGGTCGCCGTCGAGGCGGCCGACCGCGTGCAGACGGCGCTGTTGGAGGCCGGCTGGGTGCGGCCCGGCGGTTGAGCGCCACCGGGCCGCACCCGTCAGGTCAGCGACGCCCGAAGGCGTAGTCGTCCTGGACCGAGTCGCGGAGCTGCACCGAGATGCGGTCGTTCACCGACGGGAAGCCGGGAACCGTGATCACCTCGGGCTCCCCGCCGCCGCGCGGCCGCACCTCGATGCGGATCGGGCGCAGCCCGCGCGGGCTCGCCGGCAGGTAGGCGTCGACCGCGTTGAGGAACGTGAGCGTGTTGAACGGGAACAGGTCGCCCTTGCTCAGGTCGGTGGCCTGGTCCGGCGCGGTGTACCCGGTCGGCGTCCGCGTGCCGACGTCGGTGAGGAAGAGGGCGTTCACCTCACCGACCCGCCCGAACGTGCCCTCGGTGCTGCTCCGCGGCGTGGTGGCGGGGGTGGTCACGTCCAGCGGGCCGGTGCGGTCGCCGATCACGTCGACGGTGATCTCGTCGGAGTCCGCACCCTGGTCACCCCAGATCTCCCGCGCCCGGATCAGGGCCAGGTTGGTGTGCTCCTCGCTCTTGGGCACGAAGGCCTCGAGGCCCTCGCCGGCGATGCCGCTGTTGAGGCGGACGAAGTGGTCGGACCGGGCGAACGGCGACTGGTAGAAGTGGTGGACCGAGCCGTCGGGCCGGTGGAGCGCGAACTCGTAGCTGTGCCGGCCGTACAGGTCCAGCGGGCCGAAGGACCCGTCACCGGTGATCGGGATCGTCGCCACCGGGTGGGCGGAGGTGTGCCGGCCGGTCCGCGTGCTCACCCGCCACACCTCGAGGGTGGCGCCCTCGAAGCCGAGGTTCTGCGGGAACAGCACGGCGCGTCCGGCGACGGTGACCTCGGCGGGCGGCTCCGGCACGACGTCGGTGGTCGCGGGCGCCGAGCCGGTGAAGAATTCGTAGACGGCGGCGAAGGTCCGCGCCGACGAGGCGGCCTCGGTGTGGCCCTGGTCGGGGTTGTAGAGGTTCGCCACCGCGCCTTCGATCACGCCGACGCTGCCGCGGCGGGGCTCGGGCGGGGAGTACCACTCACCCCAGACCGCCAGCGTCGGGACGCCGCCGGGCGGCGTCTCGGCGCTGCGCCCGTCCAGGTTGGCGTACTTGGCGACCTTCGCCGCCTGCGCCGGCTCGGCCAGGTACGCGTGGCTCACCGTGGTGCCGCGGGAGTGCGCGGCGAGCAGCACCTGCTCGGCGCCGGTCTGCGCCAGCACGGCGTCCAGGAAGGGGTCGAGCTCCGCGATCGCCTGCGTGTTGTCGCTGCCGCTGGTGTCGTACTCGTAGGCGAACAGCAGCTCCTGGGGGTAGCCGTTGCTGGTGAACCGCTGGAACTGCGTCTGCCACTGGGCGGCCGAGCCGCTGTTGCCGTGCACGAACACGACCGGCAGGGGTTCGGCCGACGTCTCGTCGGGGTCGGCAGCCGCCGTTCCGGGGACGGCGGTGATCATCAGGGCGCCCAGCAGGACGGCGGCCCAGCGGCTGCGCCGTGGATGTCTCGGTGTGGTCCTCACGCGTGCTCCTCCCGGCGCCGGCGGCGCCCCGCGCGGACGTTACACACGGGTGATCCGTATCACTAGAGCCGTTGCAGCTCGCCCGGCTCGACGCCGGCGGGGGAGCGCGGCAGGCTGGCGGGCGACCGGCCGGACCAGGCGAGAGGACGGGTGACCCGTGGCTGCAGCGCGCTACGAGTACAAGGTCGAGGAGATCCGCGAGGGCCTCATCGGCGGCAAGATGAGCGGCGGCAAGCTGGAGAAGGTGCTCAACCAGCACGCCCGGGAGGGATGGCAGCTCAAGGCGATCACCTCGGTGGAGGTCAAGGGCCGCATCGGCCCGGGTGGGGTCGACGGCGTGCTGGTCACCTTCGAGCGCCCGGTGGGGTGACACTGCGGTTCACCAGCCCGGACGCGTGGGTCCGCGATGCCCAGCGGGACGGTGTCTCCCGGGCAGAAGCGCAGTCGTCCTTCGACTGGTTCGAGCCGCAGCCGGTCGAGGAGATGCTCGGCCGGTGGCGGGGCAGCGAGCTGCCCACGGGCTCCCCGCTGGACGGGCTGCTGGCGGCCTACGGCTGGTGGGGCAAGGAGTTCCTCGACACCGAGACGGTGCACCCGCTGCTGTTCGGGACGGCGGCGGGGCCGCGGCCGGTCGACCCCGCGCTGATCCCGGTCGGCGTGCTCCGCGCCGCCCCGCGGCTGGCTCACTCGCGGGCTGCCCGGGCCGCGTTCACCGCCGTCCGGCCGCTGCTGACCACCTCCCGGCCGAAGGCGCGGCTGCGGATGGTCGAGCACCGCGGCGTCGTCTCCGCCGCGATGGTCTACGACCGCCTGCCGATCATCGACGTCTTCAAGCGGGTGAGCAGCCGCACGGTCCTCGGGATGATGGACCTGCGCGGCCTGCCCGATCCGTTCTTCTTCGTGCTCAGGCGGGAGCGCTGACCCCCAGCTCGGCGAGCAGCCCGCGGATGCGCCGCTCGATCTCGTCGCGGATCGGCCGCACCGACTCCACGCCCTTGCCCGCCGGGTCCTCCAGCGCCCAGTCCAGGTAACGCTTGCCCGGGAAGATCGGGCAGGCGTCGCCGCACCCCATCGTGATGACCACGTCGGAGGCCTCGACGGCCTCGGTGGTGAGCACCTTGGGTCGCTGGTCGGAGATGTCGATGCCGACCTCGGCCATCGCCTCGACCGCCGCCGGGTTCACCTGGTCGCCGGGCAGCGAGCCGGCCGACCGCACCTCGACGCCGTCGCCGGCCAGGTGCCGCAGCCAGCCGGCGGCCATCTGGGAGCGGCCGGCGTTGTGCACGCAGACGAACAGCACGCTGGGGCGGTCACTCACGGGGTTCTCCTCTGTCACGGGGCTCATTCGGCCATCGCCGCGGGCAGGGCGGTGACGGTGGGCGGGCGGTGCTCCCTGCTCCACGCCTGGGCGGCCATCTGCACAGCGTCCCAGGGCGACCCGAGCGGTGGGGTGTAGGTCAGGTCGAGGTCGGCCAGGCCGTCCACGGTCATGGCGTGGAACAGGGCGGTGGCGTAGACGTCGGCGCGCTTGGCGACCTCGCTGCCCAGCCGGCCGACCAGTTGCGCGCCCAGCAGCCGGCCGGTGTCGGCGTCGCCGGTCACGCGGATCGTGATCGGCCGGGCGCCGGGGTAGTAGGCCTTGTGGTCGTCCGGGCTGGTCGCGGTGGTGACCGGACGGAAGCCCGCGGCGGCAGCCTCGTGCTCGAGCAGACCGGTGCGGGCGGCCACCAGGTCGAAGACCTTGACCACCTGGGTGCCGACGCTGCCGGCGAAGCGGGCGTGCCCGCCGACGGCGTTGGCGCCGGCGACGCGGCCCTGCTTGTGCGCGGTGGTGCCGAGCGGGAGGTAGGTGACGCCCAGCAGGCGGTGGTGGGTGACCACGCAGTCGCCTGCCGCCCAGACGTGCGGCAGGCCGGTGGCCATGGTCTCGTCGACGACGACCGCGCCGCCGGCCCCTGTGGTCGCTCCCGCGCCGACCAGCAGGTCCACCGACGGGCGCACGCCGGCGACGACCACCACCAGGTCGAAAAGGCGCTCCAGCGGACCCCTCGACGTGAGCGCGCTGACCCGGGAGCCGTCGGCACGGGCCAGCCCCGTGACGGTGGTCCCGGTGAGCACCTGCACCCCGTGCCGGGTCATCTCCGCCCGGACCAGCGCACCCAGCTCGGCGTCGACGGTGGGGAGCACCTCCGCGGACCGCTGGACCACCGTGGTGGCGATGCCCCGGGCGACGAGCGCTTCGGACATCTCCACACCGATGTAGCCGGCGCCGACGACGAGCGCCGAGCGCACCGGGCGGCCGGTGAGGGTGGCCATCAGGCCGTGGGTGTCGTCCATGGTGTGCACCACGTGCACGCCGTCGGCCGGTCCGAGCCCGTCGGTGCCGCCGAGACCGCTGATGGCCGGGAGCGCCGGACGTGCACCGGTGCCCACGACCAGTTCGTCGTAGGCCAGCAGCTCCGTGGCCCCGCTCGCGTCGGTCACCGAGACGCGCCGGCCGGCGACGTCGATGCCGGTGGCGCGGGTGCCGACCCGCAGGGCCAGCCCGGCCGCCTCCAGGTCGGCGGAGGTCCGGTGGGCCAGCGACCGCCAGTCCGGTACCTCGCCCGAGACGTGGTAGGGGATCCCGCAGATGGAGAAGTTGGGGTATGCGTCGGCCACCACGACGGTGACCTCGGCCCCCGGGTCGAGCTCGCGGGCGCGCAGCCCGGCGGAGATCCCCGCGTCGCTGCCGCCGACGACGACCAGGCGGCGGCTCATGCGCCCAGTTCGGCGAGGAGTCCTCGCACCCGGTTCTCGATGTCGGCCGCGATGGAGCCCACCGTGGCGGGGTCCTGGCCGGCCGGGTCACGCACCTCCCAGTCCAGGTACCGCTTGCCCGGGTAGACGGGGCAGGCGTCGCCGCAGCCCATGGTGATCACCACGTCGGCGGCCTGGACGACGTCGTCGGTCAGCGGCTTGGGGAAGGCGTCGGTCACCGTCATGCCGCGCGCGGCGAGCACCTCGAGGACCACGGGATCCACCGTGTCGGCGGGCATGGAGCCGGCGGAGCGCACGTGTACCCGGCCCTGCGACAGGTGCTCGACCATCGCGGCGGCCATCTGGGAGCGGCCGGCGTTCTGCACGCAGACGAAGAGGACCTCGGGGGTCTCCTTCGCCAGCGCCCCCTTGGCCTGCGCCAGCGCGGTGAGTCGCTCGGTGGCGAACCGGCAGGTGAGCACGGGCAGGTGGCTCGTGACGTTCGCGGTGCGCCCGAGAGCGGCGTAGGACTCGAAGACCATCCGCTCGACGGTCTCCGGGCCGACCATCCCCGCGAAGCGCGCGGACAGGTCCTCCACGTGGCGCCGCAGCACCACGTTCGGGTCCAGCAGCCCGGGGACGCCGGTGGGCCGGTCGGTCCGGGTCATCGGGATGCTCCTCGGTCGAGTCGGGCCGGGACGGTCGGGTCCCCCGGGAACCAGCGCCGGGCGGCCCAGAGGGACACGTAGACGAGGGCGACCAGGACGGGCACCTCGATCAGCGGGCCGACGACGCCGGCGAGCGCCTGCCCGCTGGTGACGCCGAAGGTGCCGATGGCCACGGCGATGGCCAGCTCGAAGTTGTTGCCGGCGGCGGTGAAGGCCAGCGTGGCCGTCTTGGCGTAACCGAGCCGCAGCCGCATGCCGAGCAGGAAGGACCCACCGAACATCAGCACGAAGTAGGCGAGCAGCGGCAGTGCGATGCGGGCGACGTCCCAGGGGCTGGAGGTGATCGCGTCGCCCTGCAGCGCGAAGAGCATGACGATCGTGAACAGCAGCCCGTAGAGGGCGACCGGGCCGATGCGCGGGAGGAAGCGGCTCTCGTACCAGGCCCGGCCCTTGCGGCGCTCGCCCAGGGTGCGGGTCAGGAACCCGGCCAGCAACGGGATGCCGAGGAACACCAGGACCGAGACGACGATCGCCCAGAAGCTGAACTCCGCGGAGGTGGTGGTCAGCCCGAGCCAGCCGGGCAGGACCTGCAGGTAGAACCAGCCCAGCAGGGCGAAGGCGAGGATCTGGAAGACCGAGTTGATCGCGACCAGCACCGCGCCGGCCTCGCGGTCGCCGCAGGACAGGTCGTTCCAGATCAGGACCATCGCGATGCAGCGGGCGAGGCCGACGATGATCAGCCCGGTCCGGTACTCGGGCAGGTCGGGCAGCAGCAGCCAGGCGAGGGCGAACATCAGTGCCGGGCCGACCAGCCAGTTGAGCACCAGGCTGGCGACCAGCAGCTTCCGGTCGCCGGTCACCCGGTCGAGCTCGGAGTACCGGACCTTGGCCAGCACCGGGTACATCATCAGCAGCAGCCCGATGGCGATCGGCAGGCTCACGTCGCCGACCTCGACCGCGCTCAGCGCGTCGTCGAGGCCGGGGACCCAGCGGCCCAGCGCCAGCCCGAGCGCCATCGCGGCGATGATCCAGACGGGCAGGAAGCGGTCGAGGGTGGAGAGCTTCTGCAGGACCGGCGCGTCGGCGGGGGCGTCGGGCCGGGCGGTCTCCCGGACGGCGTCGCTCATGCCGGCACCGCCGTGCGGAACAGGCTGGCGACCGCGTCGAGCGCGGCCGGGCGGACGGCGTAGTACACCCACACCCCGCGCTTCTCCCGGTCGAGCAGCCCGGCGGAGTGGAGCACCTTGAGGTGGTGGCTGATCGTCGCCTGGGTCAGCTCGAAGGCGTCGTTGAGGTCGCAGACGCAGGCCTCCCCGCTCGCACTGGAGGCGATCAGGCTGACCAGGCGCAGGCGCACCGGGTCGGCCAGCGCCTTGAGCAGCGGGGCGACCTGCTCGGCCTGCTCCGCGGACATCGCCGTACCGGACAGCGGCGTGCAGCACGCCAGGCCGGGCTCGCTCATCGAAAAACTCCTCGCGTCGGACGTCGACCGCCATCGTAACGATGCCCATCGTATTGACAAGCATCGATACCTGATGTTCATTCTGCGACAGACATCGATGTTCGTCGATGCCTTGTCTCCCGAGGAGGAACCATGTCCCGCGTGCAGCTCGCCCTCCGCGTCGCCGACCTCGACGCCGCGGTCGACTTCTACTCCCGGCTCTTCGACACCGCCCCGGCCAAGCGGCGGCCCGGTTACGCGAACTTCGCCGTCGCCGAGCCGCCGCTGAAGCTGGTGCTGCTCGAGGGCGTGCCGGGGGAGCCCACCCGCATGGACCACCTGGGTGTGGAGGTCGCCTCCACCGACGAGGTCACCGCGGCCACCGACCGGCTGGCCGACGCCGGCCTGGCGACCCGGCCGGAGGCGGACACCACCTGCTGCTACGCCGTCCAGGACAAGGTCTGGGTGACCGGGCCCGGCGGCGAGCCGTGGGAGGTCTACACCGTGAAGGCGGACGCGCGCCCCGACCTGGAGGGGCAGACGGCCGCCGAGCTCTCCGCCGTCAGCGGGGACGGCGCCTGCTGCCGGACGGAGGACTCCGACAGCGACGCCCGGCTCGCCGCGGCCTGCTGCTGAGCGTCCCGCGGCCACGAATGCTACGAACTCGTGGTGATCAGGTGCCGATCACCACGAGTTCGTAGCACTGGGGGAGGGGCGTGGAGTTCGACGAGGTGGCCGACGAGCTGTACGAGGCCGCCCCCGGGGAGTTCGTCGCCCTGCGCACGGAGCGCCAGCGCGAGGCCAGGGCCGCGGGGGACAAGGCGCTGGCCAAGGAGATCGCGGCGCTGCCCAAGCCGTCGACCGCCGCCTGGGTCTGCAACCTGCTCGTCCGCGCCCACCGCGAGGAGATCGAGGGCCTGGTCGAGCTGGGCGACCTGCTCCGCGGGGCCCAGGAGAACCTGGCCGGGGACGAGCTCCGGGCGCTGAACACCCAGCGCGGCCAGTTGCTGAACGCGCTCACCCGGCAGGCCGCCGCCCTCGCCCGCGAGCGTGGCCACCCGGTGAGCGCGTCGGTGTCCGGTCAGGTGGAGGAGACCCTGCGCGCGGCCATGGCGGATCCGGACGCCGGGGCGGCACTGCTCACCGGCCGGCTGACCGGAGCGATGTCCTACAGCGGGCTGGGGACCGTCGCACCGCGTCCGGCGCTGCGGCTGGTCCGGTCGTCGGGGTCCCCGACCCGTCCGGCGAGGAACGCGGCGGCGCGGACGGCGGGGGAGGAGAGGCCGACCGGCCCCACCGCTGCCGAGCGCCGGGAGCGGGAGCGGGAGGAACGCCGCCGGGCCGAGGAGGAGAAGCGCCGCCGGGAGCTGGCCCGTGCCCGGGCCGCCGCGGAGGAGGCCACCGCGGCCGCCGAGGAGGCAGCCGCCGCTGCCGCGGAGCAGCGCCGCGAGGTGGAGCAGCTCGAGCAGCGACGCGGTGCCCTGCAGGCGCGCGTCGAGGAGCTGGCCGACGAGCTCGCCGAGGCCGAGCGGGCCGCCGGCGAGGCCGCCGCCGTCCTCAAGCGGGCGCAGCGCCGGCAGAACGCCGCCCAGCGCGAAGCCGAGGACGCGGCGGAACTGCGGGATCGCGCCGTCGCCCACGCCGAGGAGCTCGCGGGCGACGGGCCGGGCTGAACCGGCCTGTCGCCCGTGGCGCGGCGGAGGCCGAGGCGCCGGCGGACCGGCCGGACGAGGAGCCTCAGCCCATCGTCTTCTGCCCGTCCAGGGACTCCCGCAGGATGTCGGCGTGGCCGGCGTGCTGGGCGGTCTCGGCCACGATGTGCAGGAAGACGCGGCGGGCCGAGCGGTGCGCCCCCGGCTCGAACCACGGGGCCTCCGGCAGCGGGTGGGACGCGTCGAGGTCCGGCAGCGTGCGCACCAGCTCGTCGGTGCGCCGGGCGACCTCCGCGTACCGCGCCAGCACGCCGTCGAGGGTCTCCTCCGGGAGCAGGCGGAACTCCTGCGCCCACGCATCGCGGCGCGTTGCGTCGGCCGGGGCGGCCATCGCCTCGGTGCCCTCGACCACGAACCGTGCCCACGCCGCCTCGGTGGCGGCGACGTGCTTGATCAGGCCACCCAGTGTCAGCTCGCTGGCCGTGGGCCGCTGCCGTGCCTGCTCGTCGGTGAGCCCGTGGACGGTGAAACGGAGGAAGTGCCGGTGGGTGGAGAGGGTCTCGAGCAGATCGGCCCGTTCGGCGGGGAGGGCCGCCGTGCCGCCGGGGGTGGGGGTGCCGCTGGTCATGGCCGTCCGCCTTCCGCCGGGCCGGTGGGGTCACCCGGGACGCTAGGCCGCGGCTACGACCGTTCCGCGGCGCCGAGGAACCGAGGCGGCCTCACCGCCGCGCCGGCTCCCGGTCACCGGTGCCGGCCCGGTCCGCGGTCCGGGAACCGACCGCGTCCGCTGCCCGGTCCCCGGCCTGGTCCGTGGCGCGGGAACTGGCTCGGTCGCCGAGGTGGTCCCCGGCTCGGTCCCGGGCGTCGTCCGGCCCCGGGTCCCGGGGACGGCGGGCGTGCACCCGGCGGGCCATGACGCGGTACCCGGCGATCAGCGCGGCGTTGCCGAGCAGCAGCCAGAGCCCGAGCAGCACCGCCGTCGCCAGCGCCGTCGCCCCGTAGCGCGCGGTGAAGTCGGCGTACTCGAGGTAGACGAGGTAGCCGCCGGTAGTGGCGGCGACCAGGCAGGTCGCGGTCGCGGCGCCGACGACGACGTCGCTGATCCGCGTCTCCCACAGGCGGAACAGTGCGTAGACGAGCCCGATGAGCACGCCGAGCAGCGCCAGCGACCCCAGACCCATCGCGATGCGCACCGCCGTCCCCGACCCGAGCAGCCGCGGCACCAGGTACAGCGCCGCGAGCCCCGAGAACACCGCCACCGGCAGCACGGCGATGATCGCCAGCGCCAGCAGCCGGCCCTTCCAGCCGCGCATCCGCTGCTCCGACCGCGGCGCCACCTCGCTCAACGCCCGGGCGAGGGCGGCGCCGTAGGTGGTCGCCGGCCAGACCGCCGCCACCGCCGCCACCGGCCCGGTCTCGGCGGCGACGTCGATCAGCGCGCGCAGCACGTCGGCGACCGGCAGCTGGTCGGGCGCCTGGGCGTCCACCTCGGTGCCGAGGTCCTGCAGCGCGGACTGGTCGACCACCAGGCCCGCTCCCCAGAAGCCCAGCAGCACCATCGGCGGCAGCGAGACCATCGCGTAGAACGCGAGGCTGGAGCTGGTGGTGAGGAACTCCGGGCTGCGCAGCCAGGCGAGGAAGCGCCGGGCCGGCTCGGGCACCCGCCGGTAGCCCTCGCCCAGCCGCCGCCGCAGCCGGCGGACCCGCTCCCGCGCCTCAACCACAGCTGGGGCCGTCCTCCTCGGGCCGGGCGATCGGCTCCTCCGGCGGCGTCTCCCGGCTGACCTCGGGGCGGTCGGAGCCGACCGTGCGCCCGAACTGCTGGGTCCCCCAGACCGAGCCGTCGGGGGCGCAGTGGAAGCCGATGCCGATGCGGTCCCAGCCCGGGTTGAGCACGTTGACCCGGTGGCCGTCGGAGCGCATCCACCCGACGTGCGCCGTCCCGGCGGGCACCGGCGCCGATGCGGTGAACACGTTCTCCCCGATCCCGGCGTAGCCGTCCAGCTCCTCCAGATCGAGCACCTCGCGCATGTCCTGGTGCTCGATCTGGTCGTTCTCGGCCATCTGCTCGCTCCACTCGCGCGCGACGGTCGCCAGCTCCTCGTCCCACTCCAGCGGCGGCAGGTCCCGCGCCGCCCGCTCGTCGTTCACCCGGTCCAGGACGTCCCGGGCCATCCGGTCCTCCACGTCGCCGTCCTCGGCCGACGGTGGCTCGTCGGGTTCGGGCGCGGAGCCGGTGCCGGTGCCGGGCGACGACGTGTCCACGACCACGCAGCCGGTGGTGGTGAGCAGGACGGCGGCGAACGCGAGCAGGAGCCGGGCGAGCAGGGATCGGGTGGCGTCCATGCTCCACCCCTACCCAGCGGGGGGCCGGGACCCATCGCGCTGCGGGCCTGTTCCGGGATCGTTAGCGTCGCTGCCATGACCGCAGGCAGCGGGCGGGTCGCGCTCGTCACGGGATCGGAGTCCGGCATCGGGCGCGCCGTCGCGGTGGCCCTGGCCGAGCAGGGCTGCGACGTGGGCATCACCTGGTACCGCGACCGCGAGGCCGGCGAGGCGACCGCCGAGCAGGTGCGCGCACGGGGCCGGCGGGCCGAGGTCCGCCACCTGGACCTGACCCGGCTGCCCGGCGCCGCCGACGTCGTCGACGAGCTGGCCGATGCCCTCGGCGGCCTCGACGTGCTGGTCAACGATGCGGGCACCGGTCACATGACGCCGCTGCTGGACCTGGAGTTCGACACCTGGCGCGAGGTGCTGGCCACCGACCTCGACGGTGCGTTCCTCTGCCTCCAGCGCGCCGCGCGCCGGATGGTCGCGGCCGGGGGCGGCGGGCGGATCGTGAACGTCACCAGCGTGCACGAGCACGCCCCCCGGGTCGGTGCGGCCGGCTACTGCGCGGCCAAGGGCGGGCTCGGGCTGCTCACGAAGGTGGCCGCCCTCGAGCTGGCGGAGCACGGCATCACCGTGAACTCCGTCGCGCCGGGCGAGATCGCCACCCCCATGACCGGCCAGGGGGACGAGGACCCCACCGCTCCCGGCCACGAGCGGCCCGGTGTGCCGCTGCGCCGCCCGGGGGACGCCCGCGAGGTGGCGGCCGTCATCGCCTTCCTCGCCTCGCCGGCCGCCGGCTACGTCACCGGGGCGTCCTGGGCCGTCGACGGCGGGATGCTGCAGATGGGCCCGATGGCGGGGTCGCACCTCCAGGCCGACGACTGGCGCCGCGGCTGACGCCGGCCCGCACGCCGGTCACCCGGTGCGGCCGCTGCGCTTCTTCCGGTAGAGCTGCTCGTCGGCGCGGGCGAGCACGGCGGTCACGTCGTCGCCGGGACGGGCCTGCGCGACCCCGGCCGTCCACGTGGCGGGATGCGTGCGGTCGAGCTGCTCCAGCAGCTCCCGCGTCGCCTCCTCGTCGGTCGCCGGCAGGCAGAGCACGAACTCGTCGCCCCCGTAGCGGCCCAGCAGGTCCGCGCGGCGCAGCCGGCCGCTCCAGCTGGCGGTGAGGTCGCGCAGGAGTTCGTCGCCGGCGCGGTGGCCGTCCCGGTCGTTGACCCCCTTGAAGTCGTCGAGGTCCAGGATCGCGAAGCTGAGCGGTTCCCCGGTGCGCGCCGCACGCGACAGGTGCCCGGCGGCCTGCTCCTCCCACGCGCGGCGGTTGGCGACGCCGGTGAGCGGGTCGGTGCCCGCGGCACGGCGCAGCTGCCGCGCCAGCCGCCCCTGCACCTCGGTCAGCACGGCGACCGACGCCACGACCGGCAGCCAGGCGGGCAGGAAGCCCGACGGGGCCGCGGCCCAGGCACCGACGCTGCCCGAGAGGATGACCAGGCCGGCGTGCACCCGGGCGGCGGGCAGCGGCAGGAAGTGCGCGGCGTACAGCCCGATGCCGATCATCGCCGGGCCCAGGCCGACCACACCGACGGCCGTGGCCGACCGCCAGGCGAGCACCCCGAGGAGCACCGACAGCAGGGCCACCGCGCCGTGCAGGGCCCACGGGCGCGCCCGGACCCCGGCGACGCCGAGCCCGGCGCCGGCGCCCAGCCCGACGGCGCCCAGCACCTGCAGCAGGCCCACGGGGGTGGCGTCGTCCATCGGCGCGGCAGCGCCCACCCAGCACAGCGCACCGCTGACGGCGTAGACCACCGCCAGGAGCGCCGCGGGCATCCGTCGTCCGGTCTGCACCGCGCCTCCTCCCCGTTGCGGTCCATCCTCGCTGGTCACCGGGCCGCCGGGGACGCCGGGCGATCGGATACCACCACTCCGGGTGGGGCCCGGGGCGTGGGCGCCTCGGGTGCAGCCGGGCCGGCCCGGCCGTACGGTGGCCCTGCGGCTGGGCAAGCAGCCGACCCCAGGCCCGGGCGCCCGGCAGCGCCGGACGTCCCGGCCGCGGCCCCGCAGGAGCGCGCGTGGAGTCCTCCGGTCGCCCCCCGGGCGTCGTGGGCGCCACGGTGGGGGTGGAGGAGGAGTTTCACCTCGTCGACCCGCAGACCTACCGGCTGGCACAGAGCCCGGGGCTCGCCGCGGCGGCGGTGCGCCACGAGTTCGGGGAGCGGGTCCACCCGGAGATCAGCACGACGCAGCTGGAGACGGCCACCGGCGTGTGCCGTTCGCTGGACGAGGTGCGCGCCGAGCTCGCCGGCACCCGTGCGCAGGCGCGCGCCGCCGCGGCGGGGGCCGGGGTGGCGCTGCTGCCGGCCTCGACGCACCCCGCGGCGGGCTGGCAGGAGCAGGTGATCACCCCGGGGCCCCGCTACGAGGCGATGGTCGAGCGCTGGGCAGGCCTCGCGCAGCGGCAGGACATCTGCGGCTGCCACGTGCACGTGGGCGTGCCCGACCTGGACACGGCGGTGGCCGTGCTCGACCGGGTCCGCCCCTACCTGCCCGTGCTGCTGGCCATGACCGGCAGCTCGCCGTTGCACGACGGCGCCGACACCGGCTACGAGAGCTACCGGACGCTGCTGTGGGGGCGGTGGCCGCACGCCGGGATCCCGGAGGCGCTCGGCTCCGCCGACCGGTTCCGGGCGGTCGTGACCGGGCTGGTCGACGCCGGCGTGATCGGCGACGCGTCGCACCTGTACTGGGACGTCCGGCCGTCGTCGCACCTGCCCACGCTGGAGTTCCGGCTGGCCGACGTGTGCACCGACCTGGACGACGCCGTGCTGCACGCCGCGCTGGTCCGCTCGCTCGTCCGGGTGCTCGCCGAGCGGGCGCAGCGCGGTGAGGCGGTGCCCGCGGTGCGCACCGAGCTGCTGCGTGCCGCTCGCTGGCGGGCCGCGCGCGACGGCATCGGCGGGCAGCTGTTCGACCCGGTCGCCGGCGTCCTGGTCGACGCCCGCGCCGCCGTCGAGGCACTCCTCGCCGAGCTCGCCGACGACCTCGCCGACCGCGGCGACGAGGCCGAGGTCCGCGACCTGGTGCAGCGGCTGTTCCGCCGGGGTACCTCCGCAGCTCGGCAACGGTCCGTCTGGCGGCGCACCGGTGACCTGCGCGAGGTCGCCGCCGCCGTCGTGCGCGAAGGGAGACCCGATGGCTGACCGACTCGGCGAGCAGATCCGCGACCTGGCCCGCCCGCTGCGCACGGCGGCCGACCTCGACCCGCTCCTCGACCGCGTCGGCGACGCGCGGATCGTGGCGATCGGCGAGGCCAGCCACGGCACCCACGAGTACTACGCCTGGCGGGCGGCCCTCACCCGGCGGCTGGTCGAGGAGCACGGTTTCGGCCTGGTCGCCGTCGAGGGGGACTGGCCCGACTGCTACCGGGTCAACCGCAGCGTCCGGCTGCGGGAGGACGCCGACGCCGATCCGCGCGACGCGCTCGACGCCTTCTCCCGGTGGCCCACGTGGATGTGGGCCAACGACGACGTCGTGGACTTCTGCCGCTGGCTGCGCGAGCACAACGCGGGCCTGCCGGAGGACGCGCGCGTCGGCTTCTACGGCATCGACGTCTACAGCCTGTGGGAGTCCATGCACGCGCTGGTCGGCTGGCTGGCCGAGCACGAGCCCCAGCACGTCGACCAGGCCAAGCAGGCGCTGGCCTGCTTCGAGCCCTTCGGCGAGGACGGTGCCGAGTACGCCTTCGCCAGCCGGTTCACCCCCTCCTCCTGCGAGCAGGCCGCGGTCGACCTCCTGCGGTCGCTGTGCGAGGAGCGCGGCCGTGCGGAGTCCGGGGCCGACGCCGAGGCGCGGTTCTCCGCCGAGCAGAACGCCGCGGTGGTGGTCGATGCCGAGCGCTACTACCGGGCCATGATCCGCGGGTCGGCCGAGTCGTGGAACGTCCGCGACGTGCACATGGTCGACACCCTCGACCGGCTCCTCGCGCACACCGGCCGCAAGGTGGTCGTGTGGGAGCACAACACCCACATCGGGGACGCCCGGGCGACCGACATGGCCGCCGCCGGGATGACGAACGTCGGTCAGCTCCTGCGCGAGCGGCACGGCGCCGACGACGTCGTCCTCGTCGGCTTCGGCGGGTACCGCGGCGGGGTGGTCGCCGGCCGGGAGTGGGGCGCGCAGATGGAGCGGATGGCGGTCCCGCCGGCGCGGTCGGGCAGCCTCGAGGCGCGGTTGCACGACGCCCTGGGCGAGGACGCGCTGTTCGTCTTCCCGCGCGGCGACCAGCCCGAGTGGCTGCGCCGGCGGCTGGACCACCGCGCCATCGGCGTCGTGTACCGGTCCTCGCGGGAGAAGTGGGGGAACTACGTGGCCACCGTGCTGGGCGAGCGCTACGACGCCTTCCTCTACCTCGACGACACCACGCCGCTGCAGCCGCTGCACCTGGAGCGGGCCGAGGAGCACGTGCCCGTCGCGGCGTTCGACGCATGACCGGGGCGGGGCACGCCGCGGGCCGCCTCGGCAGCCGGCCGGTCGTGGCACCCACGGGGGAGCCGTGGCCGCCCGGGGTGCACGCGCTCGACCTGGGAGGCGGCGCGGAGGTGTTGCTGGCCGTCCCGGCGGGCGAGCCGGCACCGCGCCCGCTGCTGGTCTTCTTCCACGGCGCCGGAGGCGAGCCCGCGCAGAGCCTGGCGGCGGTCGGTGCCGCTGCCGGCGCGCGCGGGGTGCTGGTGCTGGCGCCGCGGTCCGGCGCCCCCACCTGGGACCTCGTCGCCGGCCGGCTCGGCCGGGACGTCGCGGTGCTGGACGCGGCGCTGGCGCAGGTGACCGACCGGGTGCCGGTCACCCGGTGCGCGGTGGGCGGGTTCTCCGACGGCGCCTCCTACGCGCTGTCGATCGGGCCGGCCAACGGGGACCTGTTCGACGCGGTCCTCGCGTTCTCGCCGGGCTTCGCGCACCCGCCGGCGCGCGTCGGCCGACCACGGCTGTGGATCACCCACGGCACGGAGGACCGGGTGCTGCCGGTCGCGCGGTGCGGCCGGCGCCTGGCGGCCGGCTTCCGCGACGCGGGCGAGGACCTCACCTACGTGGAGTTCGACGGCGGGCACGTGGTCCGGCCCGAGGGCGTGGCCGCGGCGCTGGAGTGGTGGCTGGGCCGGGTCTGACCCCCGCCGCTCACATCGAGCGGGTCTCGCCGGCGCGGTCGGCGAACGCGTCGACGGTCCGCCCCTCGAGGGCAGCGGTGACCTGCTCGCGGTGCAGCTCGACGGTCGCGGTGTCCGTCGGGCTCCAGTCCGGCGAGAGTTCCCCGGCGACCAGGTCGGCGGCCCGGGCGACCTCCGCCCGCTGCTCGCCGTCCCGGCAGGCGACGGCCACGTCGCGGAGCATCCGCAGCAGGGCGGTGATCAGCGTGGGCTCGTTCCCGCCGAAGCGCGCCACCTGACCGCAGGCGAGATCGAGGTAGTACCGCAGGTCCCGGTCGGGGACGATCGCCCGGCCGGTGCCGTCCTCGTCCTCGTGCAGCGTGGGCCCGAGGTGCCGGCCGGTGAGCCGGACCAGCAGATCGCCCATGTGGCCGATCGCCGTCGCGGCGGTGACCGGGTCGTTCACGCTCGGGGACATGGCCTTCACGGCGATGTCCTCCAGCTGGCGGAACCCGAAGCCGGCGTCCTGGTCGATGGTCCGCTCGTTGTTGAGCACCACGGCGGCCCGGACGGCGTCGTCGAGCTCCTCGGACGCGCCCCACACCGTGCCCAGGGGCGTGCCCATCGTGACCTGGTCGCCCGGCCGGACCTCGACGCGGACGACGGTGTCGTGCGCCCGGGCGGCATCGACCAGCGTCCCGGTGTCCACCACCTCCACGAAGCCGCTGCCGGCCGCGGGAACCAGCCGTCCCTCG
Source organism: Blastococcus sp. SYSU DS1021 (assembly GCF_054050995.1). Classification (NCBI taxonomy): domain Bacteria; kingdom Bacillati; phylum Actinomycetota; class Actinomycetes; order Geodermatophilales; family Geodermatophilaceae; genus Blastococcus; species Blastococcus sp. SYSU DS1021. The sequence goes on from NZ_JBJHAL010000012.1 coordinate 105,609, forward strand.
GCCGTCTCCAGGTCGATCTCGTCGGGCGACCGCTGCCCGTGGTCGGCGTACGGGCCGTAGAACGTCTCGATCGCCCGCCGGGCGTCGTTGTGGACGCGCGTCATCATCGTGTCGACGCGGAGCATGCGGACCATGTGGCTGATGAAGGCCAGCAGGGCACCGACGCAGGCGATCCCGAGCAGCGCGGCGGCCAGGCAGACGAGCGTGGGCACCGGCTGGTCCTGGTTGATCCCGCGCAGCCCGGTGATCGCGAAGACGAACGTCGCGGTCAGCACCGACAGGACCCGCTTGGTGACCGGGTCGCGGGTGAAGTCGCGCAGCAGTCGGGGGGAGAACTGCTGCGAGGCCAGCTGCAGCGCCACGATCGTGATGCTGAAGGTCAGGGTGGTGATGGTGACCGCAGCCGTCGCCACCAGTTGGAGCAGCGTGCCGGCGGCGCTGGTGTCGGCCGGCCACAGCGCCGCGAGGACGCCGCCGCGGGGCTCCACCATGCCCAGGGCCCAGCCCGCGGCGGCCGCGGTGACCCCGGCGATCGCCGGCCACAGCCACAGGGGTGTCTGCGAGCGGGCTGCACTTGCCTGACCTCGTCGTCCTGCCACGAGGGGGCCGCTACCCTCCCCGACCCGGATATGCACCGGCCGGGGGAGGGATCACCCGGCCGGTGTACCGGTCAGGCGGAGTCCCGCTGCGTGGCGTCCTCACCGGCCGGGTCGACGTCCTTGGGCCCGCCGGTCTTGGAGACCTCCCACCGCGGGCCCAGCTGCTCCAGGGCGAGCCGGCCGTAGACCTGCTGCTGGGTGGCCACCCGCTCGGAGCGGCCGCGGCCGAGGAAGCTGACCATCCAGTGCAGCACCGTGGTGAGGCGGCTCTTGAAGCCGACGATGTACATCAGGTGCACCACCAGCCACAGCACCCAGGCGATGAAGCCGCTGAACTTGAACTTCCCGATGTCGGCGACGGCCGAGAACCGCGAGATGGTGGCCATCGACCCCTTGTCGAAGTACTTGAACGGCTCCTGCGGCTTCTTGCCGGTCGCCCGCCGCTCGATCGCCTCGGCGGCGTAGCGGCCGCCCTGGATGGCGACCTGGGCGACGCCGGGCAGCTTGCCCAGCGCCATCATGTCGCCGACCACGTGGATTTCCGGGTGTCCCGGCAGCGTGAGATCGGGCTGGACGGAGATGCGGCCGGCGCGGTCGACCTCGGCGCCGGTCTGCTCGCCGAGCATGCGGCCCAGTTCGCTGGCCTGGACGCCGGCGGCCCAGATCTTGGTGGCCGCCTGGATGCGGCGGACCTGGCCGTCGGTGTCCTTGACCTCCAGGCCGTCGGCGTCGACACCGGTGACCATCGCGCCGAGCTGCACGTCGACGCCGATCTCGTTGAGCTGCCGCCGGGCGCGCTCGCCCAGCTTCTTGCCGAAGGAAGGCAGCACCGCCGGGGCGGCGTCGAGCAGGATGACCCGTGCGCCCGTGGGGTTGATGTTGCGGAAGTCGCGCCGCAGCGTGCGACGCGCCAGCTCGGCGATCTGCCCGGCCATCTCCACCCCGGTGGGGCCGGCGCCGACCACGACGAAGGTGAGCAGCCTGTCGACCTCGGCCGGGTCCTTGGCGATCTCGGCCAGCTCGAAGGCGCCGAAGATCCGGCCGCGGAGCTCGAGGGCGTCGTCGATGCTCTTCATGCCCGGCGCGAACTCGGCGAACTGGTCGTTGCCGAAGTACGACTGCCCGGCGCCCGCCGCGACGATCAGCTCGTCGTAGGGGTGGACCAGCTTCCGGCCGAGGATCTCCGACGTCACCGTGCGGGCGGCCACGTCGATGTCGGTGACCTCACCGAGGATGACGCGGGCGTTCTTCTGCCGGCGCAGGATCTCGCGGGTGGCCGGCGCGATCTCGCCCTCGGAGAGGATGCCGGTGGCCACCTGGTAGAGCAGCGGCTGGAAGAGGTGCTGGGCGGTCTTGCCGATCAGCGTGACGTCGACCGGTGCCTTCTTCAGCGCCTGAGCGGCGAAGAGACCCCCGAAGCCGGAGCCGATGATGACGACGCGCGGCCGGCCGCCGGGGGAGTCGATCGGGGCCTGCGCCTGCGCTGGTGATGTCGTCATGATGTTTCATCCTTCCACCTCGGCCCACGCCGGTCGTGAGCGCCCCGGGAGATGCGTGTCACGCCGCGGACCCCTCGGTCGGCTCGCGGGCCGGGCGCGGGGCCGGTAGACCATCCGGGTGCCACGATCGGTGTCGGTCCTTCTCGTTCCCGGTCTCGGGCTGGATGAACGTTCTGCCCGCAGGTTGCGGGCAGAAGTTCCCGTCGACGTCGTCGTCCTGCCGGGCATGGGCCGCGCCGCGGAGGTGCCGTCGGTCGACGACCTGGCGCGGCACCTGGTGGCGGCGCTGCCGGCGGGGCCCGTGGTCCTGGTCGGGCACTCCCAGAGCTGCCAGGTGGTGGCCGCGGCCGCGGGCGATCCCCGGGTCGCGGGGGTCGTGCTGTGCGGGCCGACCACCGATCCGCGGATGCGCCGGTTCCGGGTGCTGGCCGCCCGCTGGGTGCGCACGGCCCTCGCCGAGCCCTGGTGGCAGGTGCCGCTCATCGTCCGGCAGTGGTTGCACACCGGACCGCGCGCGATGGGGGCCCTGTGGCGGGTGGCCGCGCCCGACGGCATCGAGGGGCGCCTGGCCCGGGTCGCGGCGCCGGTCGTCGTCGTGCGCGGCGATAGGGACGCGCTCTGCCCCGCGGACTGGGCGGCACGGGTGGCGTCGGCCGCGCCGCGGGGCCGGCTGGTCGAGCTGCCGGGTGCGGCGCACATGACGGTGCAGACGCACCCGGCCCAGCTCGCCGCCCTGCTCCGCTCGTTCTGACCATCCCGCCTCGTCCGCGCCGTGCGGCAGCCGGACGCGCCGGACACCGCTGCCGCACCGCGTGGTCGCACCGCCACGAGCGGAGCGAGGTGTGGGAGTGACGTGCTGGAACGGCCACCCTTCAGGGACCCGCCACGAGCGGAGCGGATGGTGGGCGGTGACGCACTGGAACGGCCCCGTCCAGAGGCTCACCGCGAGCCTGCGAGCGGTGAGGAGGACGGGGTCCCTTTACTGGCCGTCGGTGCGGCCCCGCACCTCGGCGTAGCGCTCGCGGACGTGCGTGGCTGCCGGCGCGTCGAACTCCTGCAGCCCCGGTTGCGCCCACTCCGGCGGGGCGTCGGCGCCGGAGAGCACCCAGGCGGCCTGTCGCGCGGCACCGTCGGCGACGTACTCGCCGGGGGCCGGTACGAGGACGGGGCGGCCGAAGATGCCCGGGGCCAGCTGCTGCACGGCGGGTGAGCGGGCGGCGCCGCCGATCAGCAGCACCCGCTCGACCTCCACCCCTTGGGCGACGACCGCCTCGATGCCGTCGGCCAGGCCGCACAGCAGGCCCTCGATCGTCGCGCGGGCCCAGTGCGCCGGTGTGGAGGTGCGCAGGGTGAGGCCGTGCACCGAGCCGGTGGCGTCGGGCAGGTTCGGCGTCCGCTCGCCCTCCAGGTAGGGCACGAGCACGAGCCCGTCGGCGCCCGAGGGAGCCGAGAGCGCCAGCTCCGACAGGGTGGCGTGGTCGACGCCGAGCAGCGCGGCGGCGGCGTCGAGCACGCGGGCGGCGTTGAGCGTCGCCACCAGCGGGAGGTGGTTGCCGGTGGCGTCGGCGAATCCGGCGACGGTGCCGGTCACGTCGGCGACGGCCGTGGGGGTGACGGCCGAGACGACGCCGGAGGTGCCGATCGAGACGACGACGTCGCCCGGTCGCGCGGCCAGGCCCAGCGCGGCCGCGGCGTTGTCGCCCGTGCCGGGGCCGAGGACGCCGTGACCGCCGGCGAGGCTGCCCACCCGTTCGGCCGGCCCGGCCACGCGCGGAACCGCCGGGCGCCGCCCGCGCATGGCGCGCTCGAGCAGGTCGAGGCGGTACTCGCCGGTGCGGGCCGACCAGTACGCGGTGCCGCTGGCGTCGCCGCGGTCGGTGACCAGGGTGCCGAGGTCGCGGTCGGCCGAGAGCCGCCAGGTCAGCCAGTCGTGGGGGAGACAGACGGCGGCGGTGCGGTCGGCGTTGCCGGGTTCGGCGTCGGCCAGCCAGCGCAGCTTCGTCGCGGTGAACGACGCGACCGGCACCAGCCCCACGGCATCGGCCCACGCCTGGCGGCCGGCCTGCTCGTCGCCGTCGCCGAGCTCGCGGATCAGCTCCGCCGCCGCCGGGGCCGACCGCACGTCGTTCCACAGCAGCGCGTCGCGGACCACCTCGCCCCGTTCGTCGAGGCAGACCATGCCGTGCTGCTGCCCGCCGACGGCGAGCGCGGCGACGTCGTCGAGGCCGCCCGCCTCCGCGGCCGCGGCCCGGAACGCCTCCTCCCAGGCACGGGGGTCCACCTCGGTGCCGGGCGGGTGCGGCGCCCGCCCCGACCGGACCAGCTCGCCGGAGTCGGAGTCCCGGACGACGACCTTGCACGCCTGCGTCGAGGTGTCGACGCCCGCCACGAGCGTCATCGGACGTGCTCCCGTCCCGAGGCAGCGGGGAGGGGCAGGGGAGCGGGTGGCGGAGCGCACACGGCGGTCATGGGAAGGGGACCTTAGGCCGCCTCCGCCCGTCGCGCCCGGCGGAGGGTCCTGCCCCGGGCGCCCGGCGCGGCGGCGGTCCGTCTTGACCGCCCGACCGGCGGCCCCTAATTTGTTTGCTCAACCGACGAATGTCGGCGGCGACCCCGAGGAGGTGGACGTGGGCGAGGTTCCACCGCTGTACGACGGGTCCTCCGAACGGCGCGCTCCGGCCGACCAGGCGACGGTGCGCCGCACCAACCTGGGGCTGGTCCTGCGGCACCTCCGCGACCACGGCCCGCGCTCCCGCGCCCGCATCGCCCAGGAGACCGGCCTGAACAAGGCCACGGTGTCCAGCCTGGTGGCCGAGCTCGCCGACCGTCGCCTGGTCACCACCGGGGAGGTCGACCGCGCCGGTTCGGTGGGGCGCCCGGGGCTCACCGTGCACCTGGACGGCGCCTGCGTGTGCGGCATCGGCGTCGAGCTGAACGTCGACTACGCCGCCGCGCTCGTGCTCGACCTGCGGGGCGAGGTGCTCTTCGAGCAGCGGCTCGCGCTCGACCTCCCCGCGCTCGGCGCCGAACGCACCCTGGACGCGGTCGCCGGCCTGGTCTCCGACGCGGTCGCCGCGGCCGCGGCGCCCGGGGCCAGCCCGGCCGGCCTGTCCGTGGCGGTCGCCGGCCTGGTCCGCAGCCTCGACGGCGTCGTGACCCTGGCGCCGAACAAAGGCTGGCGCGACCTCGCCCTCCACGACGGGCTGCGCGCCCCCCTGGGCACCGACTTCCCGATCCGCGTCGAGAACGACGCCAACCTCTCGGCCATCGCCGAGTGGGCCATGGGCTCCGAGGCGCGGACCTCCGACCTGGTCTACCTGACCGGTGAGGTGGGTGTCGGCGGTGGCGTGATCGTCGGCGGCCGGCTGCTGCGCGGAGCCGGTGGGCTCTCCGGCGAGGTCGGGCACACCTCGCTCGGCGATCCGGACGCCGTCTGCGGCTGCGGGCGGCGCGGCTGCTGGGAGACCGTCGTCGGCCTGGCCGCCCTGCTGCGCGCGGCCGCCGATCCCGGTGACCCGGTGGCCGATCCGGGCCGTGACCTGGAGGCGCGGCTGGCGGAGGTCGCTGCCCGCGCCGAGGCCGGTGACGCCCGCACGCTCGCCGCGCTCCGGCAGGTCGGCACCTCCCTCGGGACCGGCGCCGCCGTGCTCATCAACCTCTTCAACCCCCGGGTGGTCATCCTCGGCGGGTACTTCGCGGTGCTGGGGGAGTACCTCATGGAGCCGCTGCTCACCGAGCTGGAGGCCCGTGTGCTCGGGCCCGGCGTCGCCGGTGCGCGCGTCGTCCTCTCCACCCTGGGGTTCACCGCGGCCGTCCGCGGGGGCGCGCACGTCGCCCTGGAGTCCGTCCTCGAGGACCCGACGCTGGTGCCGGTGCCCTCGCTCACGCCGACAGGCGCCGGGGCCCGATGACCGCCACCGGCCCCTCTTCCGCGGCCCACCCCACCACCGGCGACCAGCCGACCCCCTCGTCCGCCCCGGGCCGCGCGATCCAGCGTGTGCCGGAGGCCCTCGCGCGCAGTGCAGCCAACCGATCGACCCGGATGGAGATCCCCGCATGACCGACTACACCCCGACCAAGGACGACAAGTTCAGCTTCGGTCTCTGGACCGTGGGCTGGCAGGGCGTCGACGTCTTCGGCGGCGCCGTCCGGCCCCCGCTGGACCCGGTGGAGTCGGTGCACCGGCTCGCCGAGCTCGGTGCCGCCGCCGTCACCTTCCACGACGACGACCTGGTGCCCGACGACGCCACCCGCGACGCCACTCTCGAGCGGTTCAAGAAGGCGCTGGCCGAGACCGGCATGGGCGTGGAGATGGCGACCACCAACCTGTTCGGCGCCCCGGTGTTCAAGGACGGCGGCTTCACCGCCAACGACCGCGCCGTCCGCCGGTACGCCATCGCCAAGGTGCTGCGCAACATCGACCTGGCCGCCGAGCTGGGCGCGAAGACGTACGTGCTGTGGGGCGGACGTGAGGGTGCGGAGTCCGGTGGCACCAAGGACGTCGCCGCCGCGCTGGACCGGTACAAGGAGGGCCTGGACCTGCTCTGCTCCTACGTGCGGGAGAAGGGCTACGACATCCGGTTCGCCCTGGAGCCCAAGCCGAACGAGCCGCGCGGCGACATCCTGCTGCCGACCATCGGCCACGCGATCGCCTTCATCAACGAGCTCGAGGAGCCGACCCGCGTCGGGCTGAACCCCGAGGTCGGGCACGAGGAGATGGCCGGGCTCAACTTCGCCATGGGCATCGGCCAGGCGCTGTGGCACGACAAGCTCTTCCACGTCGACCTCAACGGCCAGCACGGCCCGCGCTTCGACCAGGACCTGCGCTTCGGCGCGGGCAACCTGCGCGGGGCGTTCTGGACCGTCGACACGCTGCTCGGCTCCGGGTCGGGGAAGGCCTACGACGGCTACCTGCACTTCGACTACAAGCCGCCGCGGACCGAGGACATCGACGGTGTCTGGGAGACCGCCCGCGCCTGCATGCGCAACTACCTGATCCTCAAGGAGAAGGCGCAGGCGTTCCGGGCCGATCCCGAGGTCGCCGAGGCGCTGGAGGCCGCGCGCGTGGCCGAGCTCGCCGTGCCGACCCTGGCCGAGGGCGAGAGCCTCGACGCCCTGCGCAACGAGGCCCACGACCCGGAGACCCTGGGTGCCCGCGGGCTGCAGTTCGAGCGGCTCGACCAGCTGGCGATGGAGCACCTGCTCGGCGTCCGCTGAGCAGACCGGCCCGGCGGCGGGCGGGCACCCCGGGACCTCCCAGGGTGCCCGCCCGTCCCGCGTTCAGGGGCGGGTGGTCCGCCGGCACCAGTCGGCGACGGTGGCGAGGAGCTCCGCGTCGACGGGGGACCGCAGCTCCTTCCGGTAGGCGCTCATCGACGCCGGCCCGGCCTGCCGGCGCAGCGTGTGGGTGAGGTCGGGGACCAGGTGCGTCTCCACCGGCCCGCCCACGGTGGCCGCGACCACCGCCAGGTCCTCCGGCCGCACCTGCAGGTCCTTGGCGCCGGTGACCGCCAGGACCGGGACCGTGATCCGGGCGAGGTCCTCCCGTGGGTCATGTGCCAGGAACTCCCGGGTCCACCGGGCGTTGACCCGGGCGCCGCCGATGCGGGCGACGTCGGTGGTGGTGGCCTTGACCCGTGCGTGGTTGGCCGCGACCTTCGCCTCCAGGTCGGTGCGCAGGAGGCGGAGCAGGAACCGCACCGGCGCCGGGAGGGTCGGCGCGATCTGCCGCGCCTGCCACCGCAAGAGCTCCTCGCCGCGGGTGGCGCTCATGGCGAGCAGCACCAGCCCGGCCACGGGCGCGCCGCGGGCGGCGAGCGAGGCCGCGAGGATCGCGCCCTCGCTGTGCCCGGCGAGCAGCACCCGCTCCGGGTCGACCTCCGGCCGGGCGCGCAGGACGTCGAGCGCGGCGGCCAGGTCCTCGACGTTGTCGTGCAGACCGGCGGCCCGCCAGTCGCCGGGGCTGCCGCCGACCCCGCGCTTGTCGTAGCGCAGCGACGCGATGCCCGCCCCGGCCAGGGCGTGCGCCAGCTGGCGGGTGACGTCGAAGCGGGCGCGGCGGTGGTTCGAGTCGCGGTCGAGCGGGCCGGAGCCGGACGCCAGCAGGACGGCGGGCGCGGGCGGTGCTGCCTCGGGGAGCGAGAGGGTGCCGGCGAGCGGGGTGGCGCCGGGGATCTGGACCGGGACGTCGCGCACGTCAGGCGACCGGGTGCAGCGCGGCGGCCACGGCCGGGGCGTCGTCGGTGCCGACGAGCAGGGTGTCGTACCCCTGGCCCGTCAGGCGGACGCGGACCGCCGGCTGCCCCCGGCGCACGCAGACCAGCGTGCGCTCGCCGGGGCGCCGCCAGGTGCCGATCTTCCGGGCACCGGGGAGGGCCAGGCCGGGGGCGCGCAGGCCGCGCGTGGCCGGCAGGGCGTCGGCCACCACCTCGGCCGAGCGGACCGCCGAGCGCGGCACTTCCACGTCCCGTAGCAGGCCGGCGATCTTCTCGCCGAGGGTGAGGCGCACCGCGACGGTGGAAGGTGTCAGTTGCAGCGTGGCCATGGCGGACACTATTCTCACGCGTGAGACTGTTGTCAAGGATGAGAACGGTGAGCGCGTGAACTCGGTGGACCTGCTGCTGCACCCCGTCCGGCTGCGCGTGGTGCAGGCCTTCCTCGGCGGCCGCACGCTCACCACGGGAGAGGTGCGCTCCGCGCTGCCCGACGTGCCGGTCGCGTCGCTCTACCGGCACGTCGGCGTCCTCGCCGACGCCGGGGTGCTCGAGGTGGTGGGGGAGCGGAGGGTCCGCGGCGCCGCGGAGCGCAGCTACCGCCTGGTGTCGTCGGCGGCGGAGGTATCGGCCGACGACCTCGCCACCATGACGGGCGAGGACCACCGGCGGGCGTTCACCACGTTCGTCGCCTCGCTGCTGGCGGACTTCGACCGCTACCTCGACCGCGGGGAGCCCGACCTGGTGCGCGACGGGGTCGGTTACCGCCAGGTCGGCCTCTGGCTCACCGACGCCGAGTTCGACGAGCTGCTCACCGAACTCCGCGGGGTGCTGCAGGCACGGCTGGCCAACCGGCCCGGCGACGAGCGCCGGCGCCGGCTGGTCGGCCTGGTGAACCTGCCCGGGGAGGAGCCTCCCGGGGAGGTCAGTCGCTGAGGCGGCGGCGGGCCTTCGCGGCCCGCTTGTTGGCCTTGTCGAGCGTCTTCGCGGCCTTGCGCACCCGCCGCGGCTCGCGCTCGAGGGTGCCGCGCACCAGCATGCCGATGCCGATGCCGAGCAGCCAGCTGTCCTTGGCGATCGCCAGCCCCTGCTCGGTGGGGGCGAGGCTGCCCTCCTTCCGCATGCCCGGCGTCTTCAGGTAGAGCCCGAGCAGCCCGCCGGAGAAGGCGGTGAGCGCAGCGCCGGCAACGGCGGTGGGCACGAACGGCGTGAGCAGCGCCGCACCGACGGCGATCTCGGCGGTGGACAGCGCCTTCGCGAACTGCTGCGGCTCCATCCGCGCGAGGAACGGGTACGTGCCGCTGGCGAAGCCGTGCATGCCGGCCGCCGCCTGCTCGTCGGCACCGCGCTTGCCGAGGCCGCTGTTGAGGATGAAGGCGCCGGCGGAGAGCCGGGGTGGGATCTCGGACAGGGTGATGGGCAGACCCACGGGAGCACACCTTTCTGGTCGGTGGAGCTGGTCCAGTGCTCAACCAGCATGACCCGACCAGTGCCCCCGCACACGTCGGGCAACCCCGTGCCCGACGTGTGCGTGTGGCGGCCTCGCGCCACCGGCGGTGCGGGCGCGGCGTGTCACTATGACGGCGTGGCGTCCACCTCTGCGTCTGCCGGCGTGCTGTTGCGTCACGTGCGGACCGGCCGCGCCCGGAGCCGGGCGGACCTGGTCGCGCTGACGGGCGCCTCCCGCAACACCGTGAGCGCACGGGTCGATCAGCTCATCGCCGCGAACCTGCTGGCGGAGGGCGGGCGTGGCTGGAGCACCGGCGGCCGCCCGCCGACGCTGCTGCGCTTCAACAGCGGCGCCGGCTGCGTGATCGCCGTCGACCTCGGGGTGACCAGCGTCGACGTCGCCGTCACCGACCTGTCCGCCCAGATCCTCGCGACCGTCGGCCACCCCATCGACATCGCCGACGGCCCCGGGCCGGTGCTGGCGGAGGTCGACCGGCTGGCCCAGCAGGTGCTCGCCGCGGCGGGGCTGACGGCGGGCGACGTCTGCGCGGTGGGCGTGGGCGTGCCCGGCCCGGTGGAGTTCTCGACCGGCCGACCCTCGCATCCGCCGATCATGCCGGGCTGGCACGACTACCCGATCCCCAGCGCGTTCGGCCGGTACGAGTGCCCGGTCTACGTCGACAACGACGTGAACGTCATGGCGCTGGGGGAGATCGGCGTCGCCGGCTCGGTGCAGGACGTGCTGGTCGTCAAGGTGGGGACGGGCATCGGCTGCGGCGTGATCGTCGACGGTCGGGTGTACCGGGGGGCGCAGGGCAGCGCCGGCGACATCGGGCACATCCACGTCGCCCAGCCCGACGGCCGCACCGTCGTGTGCCGGTGCGGGCAGGAGAACTGCCTGGAGGCGATCGCCGGCGGCGGCGCGCTGTTGCGGGACGCCGTCGCCGCGGGGTTGCCGGTGGAGACCGTCCGCGAGGTCGTGCGGCTCGCCGCCCAGGGGGACGGCGTGGCGCTGGAGCTGGTCCGCGGCGCGGGGCGCACGATCGGCACGGTGCTCGCCGCGCTGGTCAACTTCTTCAACCCGCACCGCATCGTCATGACCGGGGGTGTGGCGCAGGCCGGCGTCCCGCTGCTCGCGGGCATCCGGGAGGCCGTCTACCGCCGCTCGATGCCGCTGGCCGCCCGCGCCCTGGAGATCACCGTGAGCGAGGCTCCCGAGCGCTCCGGCCGCGTCGGTGCCGCGCTCATGGCGATCGAGGAGTTCCTGGACGAGGACTCGGTCCAGGCCCTGGCGCGCTGACCGGCGCCCTCAGGACTGCAGGGCCAGCACGAGGCAGCAGGCCGCCAGGACCAGGCACACCGGGGTCATCACGGCGCGCTCCGCCCGGCTGCGCGACGCGGCGTTCACCGCCACGCCGAGTCCGAAGTAGGCCGTCAGCACCCAGATCCCGGCGTTCACGCCCCCCGCGGCGCCCGGCACGGTGAGCTGCGTGGCGGACGCCCGGATGGTGAGCGCGAAGAGCGCGTACAGCGCGATCGACAGCGCGCTGCCGATGCGCAGCCGGCGGGGGAGCACGCGGTGGCGCCCGCCCCAGGCGAGGTGGCCGAGCGGGGCGCCGGCGACGAGCGCCGCCTGGAAGACGGCCAGGCCGGCCAGCAGGGCGACGGCGACGGCGGCCGGCACGACGATCACGCGCCGCACGGTAGCGGTCCGGCTGGCGCGGAAGGCGAGGAGCGCGCCCGGGCCGGCGTCGAGGTCTCGGTTCGGTAACCGGCGCCCGGAACCTTGACCCCCTGTGACGCGGCACATATGTTGCTCGCTCAGCGGACTAATGGTCAATGGTGAGCAGAAGTACCGGAGGTGGGCGCAGTGGCCGGTGCACCGGTGGGGCACGACGGCGCGGGAGGTGCGCCGCTCCTGGCGATGCACGGCATCGTCAAGACGTTTCCGGGGGTGCGCGCGCTCGACGGCGTCGATCTCGATGTGCGGGCCGGGGAGGTGCACTGCCTGCTCGGGCAGAACGGCGCCGGGAAGTCGACCCTGATCAAGGTGCTCGCGGGCGCGCACCAGCCCGACGGCGGGCGGATCGAGTGGCGCGGCGAGCCGGTCTCCCTGACCAACCCGCAGGTGGCGATGAAGCACGGCATCGCCACCATCTACCAGGAGCTCGACCTGGTGGCCGGCCTCACCGTGGCCGACAACATCTTCCTGGGCCGCGAGCGGTCGCGGTTCGGCCTCGCCCGGCCGGCGCCGGCGAACGAGGCCGCCGGCAAGCTGCTGGCCCGGCTCGGCCACCCGGAGATCCGGCCCACCGCGGAGGTCGGCTCGCTGCCCGCCGCCGCGCAGCAGATGGTCAGCATCGCCCGGGCGCTCTCCCAGGACGCGCAGCTGATCGTCATGGACGAGCCGTCGGCCGTCCTGGACAACGAAGAGGTCCAGCACCTGTTCGAGGTGATCCGGGACCTGACCCGCGACGGCGTCGCGGTCGTCTACATCTCCCACCGCCTCGAGGAGATCCGCGAGGTGGGCGACCGGATCACCGTGCTCAAGGACGGGCGCACCGTGGCCACCGGGCTGCCGGTGCGGGACACCACGACCCGCCAGGTGATCGAGCTGATGACCGGCCGCGACATCGAGTACGTCTTCCCCGAGCGCCGGGCCGTCCCCGCCGCGGAGCCGCTGCTCTCGGTGCGCGACCTGAGCCTGCGCGGCACGTTCCGGGGGGTGTCCTTCGACGTCCGCCCGGGCGAGGTGGTCGGCCTCGCCGGGCTGGTGGGCTCGGGGCGCTCGGAGATCCTCGAGACCGTCTACGGCGCGCGCCGGGCGACCGGCGGCACCGTCTCGGTGGCGGGCCAGCGGCTGCGCCCGGGCCGGGTCTCCGCCGCGGTGGCCGCCGGCGTCGGGCTTGCCCCCGAGGAGCGCAAGAGCCAGGCGCTGCTCCTCGGCGACGCCGTCTACCGCAACATGAGCATCGCCAGCCTGGCCCGGTTCGCCCGCGGCGGGTTCCTCTCCGGCAGCAACGAGAAGGACGCCGCGCGCGAGCAGGCGCAGGCCCTCGACGTCCGCCCGGGCGACGTCAGCCGGGAGGTGCGGACGCTGTCGGGCGGCAACCAGCAGAAGGTCGTCCTCGCCCGCTGGCTGCTGCGCGACTGCCGGGTCCTGCTCCTCGACGAGCCCACCCGCGGCGTCGACGTCGGCGCCCGCTCGGAGATCTACGCGCTGATCCGCGAGCTGGCCGACCGCGGGGTCGCCGTCGTCGTGGTCTCCAGCGAGATCCCCGAGGTGCTGGGCCTGGCCGACCGGGTGCTGGTGATCTCCGACGGATCGGTCGTCGCCGAGCGGCCGGCCGACGCGCTCGACGAGCACGCCGTGCTCGACCTCGTCATGGAGGGATCGGTAGGCCCGCGCCAGCGCGGCGACCGGCAGCAGCCCACCGCACAGCAGCACGAAGGGGACGTGGCATGACCGGCAGCACCGCGACGACCGGGGGAGCGGGCGCGCCCGCGACGCCGAAGGGCCGCGCGCCCGAGGGGAACGGCGGCAGGCGCGCCGGTTTCATGGCCGGGTCGGCGGGGCCGCTGGTCGGCCTCGTCGTCGCGCTGGCCCTGCTCTGCATCGTCGGCGCGGTCACCGCGCCGGAACGCTTCGTCGACATCAACAACGTGCTGACCATCCTGCGGCTGGCCGCGGTCGTCGGCGTGGTCAGCATCGGCATGACGTTCGTGATCATCGGCGGTGGCATCGACCTCTCGGTGGGCGCGCTGGTCGCGCTGTCGTCGGTGTGGGCGACCACGCTGGCCACCCAGGCCATGGCCGAGGACTTCCACTGGATCGTCATGGTGTTCACGGCGATCGCGGTCGGCGCCGGCGCGGGGCTGGTCAACGGGATCGTCATCGCCTACGGCCGGCTGGTGGCCTTCATCGCCACCCTCGCCATGCTGGTCTCGGCCCGCGGCCTGGCCGAGATCATCGCCAACCGCCGCACCCAGATCGTGCAGAACGAGGGCTTCCTCGACTTCTTCACCGGCGACGTCCTCGGCATCCCGATGCTGGTGATCATCTGGGCGCTCGTCTCGGTCGCCGGCTGGGTCCTGCTCAACCGCACGACCTTCGGCCGGCACACCTTCGCCGTCGGCGGCAACGCCGAGGCTGCCCGGCTGGCCGGCATCCGCGTGCAGTGGCACACCTTGAAGCTCTACGTGCTCTCCGGCGTCACCTGCGGCATCGGCGCGGTGATGCTCATGGCGCGGACGACGACCGGCACCTCCACCCACGGCACGCTGCTGGAACTCCAGGTGATCGCCGCCGTCGTCATCGGCGGCACCCTGCTCACCGGTGGCCGCGGCACGATCGTCGGCACCGTCCTCGGCGTGCTGATCCTCATCACGCTGGGCAACATCTTCACGCTCAACAACCTGTCCAGCTCGGTCCAGGCCGTCGCGCAGGGCGTGATCATCGTGGTCGCCGTCCTGCTGCAGACGCGGCTGGCCGAGGGGCGCCGCGGCTCCGGCTGGCTGTCCCGCCTGCGCTCCGGCCGGGGCGAGTCGTCGTCCGGCGGCGCGGTCGCGGGGGGCACCCCGGCCGGCGCGGTGTCCGGCGGCTCGAGCGTGCCCGGCGCGCCGGGCGGCGACCGGCCCGGCACCGGCTCCGCCCCCTGATCCCCATGCACTGACTTCCCCACCCCCCAGAACCTGCCGGCGACCCGCCGGACGTGGCACACCGAGGAGAGATACATGTCTGCAGCGAGGCAGCGCCCCCACCGTCGTCTGATGTCCACCGCGGTCGCCCTGGCCGGCGCCTCCGTTCTCGTCGCCGGCTGCACCAGCAACGAGCCGGAGAGCTCCGGCGGTGGTGGTGGCGGCGGCACCGGCGCCGCGGCCAGCTCCAACGACGAGACCGGCGAGACCGTCCGGATCGGCTTCTCCGCGCCCGCCGCCGACCACGGCTGGATGGCCGGCATCACGGAGGCGGCACGGGACGCGGCCGGCGAGTACGAGGACATCGACCTGCAGGTCGCCGAGGGCACCAACGACGTCAGCACGCAGATCAGCCAGGTGGAGACCTTCATCAACGAGGGTGTCGATGCCATCGTGCTGCTGCCGTTCGACGGCGCTGCCATGACGCCGGTGGCGCTGCAGGCGATGGAGGCCGGCATCCCGGTCATCAACGTCGACCGCGAGTTCAACAGCCCGTTCGCCGCCCGCGCCACCGTCCTCGGCGACAACTACGGCATGGGCGTCTCCGCCGGCACCTACATCTGCGAGCAGGTCGGCGACAACCCCGACGCCGTCGTCGCCGAGATCGCCGGCATCGACTCGCTGCCGCTGACCCAGGACCGCAGCCAGGGTTTCGCCGACGCGCTGGCCGACTGCGGCCTCGACGTCGACAACCGGGTCGCGGCGGACTTCACCGTCGAGGGCGGCGAGGAGGCCGCGGCCAACCTGCTGCAGGCGGCACCCCAGATCGACGCCCTGTGGAACCACGACGACGACCAGGGCGTCGGCGTGCTCGCCGCCATCCAGAACGCCGGCCGCGACGAGTTCGTCATGGTCGGCGGCGCCGGCTCGGCGAACGCGATGCGGGAGATCCAGTCCGGGGACTCGGTGCTGCAGGCGACCGTCATCTACCCGCACACCCAGGCCGCCGACGGCATCCGCCTGGCCCGGCTGATCGCGCAGGGCAAGTCGATGTCGGACCTGGTCTCGCCCGAGGTCCCGCGGGAGATCGTGCTCAACGCGCCGGTCGTCACGGCCGAGAACGTCGACGAGTACATCGACCGCGCGTTCGAGTCCTGATCCGACGGGGCAGCGGGGGAGCGAGCGCGTTCCCCCGCTGCTCCACCCCCGCTGGGAGAAGCAGATGACCCGTACCCTCGGCGTCGGCCTGATCGGCTACGCCTTCATGGGCGCCGCGCACACGCACGCGTGGCGCACCGCCCCCCACTTCTTCGACCTGCCGCTGCGGCCGGAGCTGACCGTGCTGGCCGGGCGGGACGCCGCCAAGGTCGCCGAGGCCGCCGGCAAGCTGGGCTGGTCGAGCACCGAGACCGACTGGCACCGCGTCGTCGAGCGCGAGGACGTCGACCTGGTCGACGTCTGCACCCCCGGGAACACCCACGCCGAGATCGCGATCGCCGCGCTCGAGGCCGGCAAGCACGTGCTCTGCGAGAAGCCGCTGGCCAACACGGTGGCCGAGGCCGAGGCGATGGCCGAGGCGGCGGCGAAGGCCGCGACCCGCGGCGTCCGGTCGATGGTGGGCTTCACCTACCGGCGGGTGCCCGCGATCGGGCTGGCCCGCAAGCTCGTGGCCGAGGGCCGGCTCGGCCAGATCCGGCACGTCCGCGCGCAGTACCTGCAGGA
>NZ_JBJHAL010000013.1:0-121160 GCF_054050995.1 Blastococcus sp. SYSU DS1021
TGTTGCCTGGGCGCCGCCCCCGGGCGGGCGTCCGCCTCGCGGCGGGGGGGGGGGCGCGGGCGGCGGGGCCCCCCCCCCGCGCCCCCCCCCCCCCCCCCCCCCGCCCGGGTCGGGGATGATGGTGCCCGTGACCTCACCCGGCCCCTTCTCCGCGCTGCCCCCGCAGGTCGACCTCCCCGCCCTGGAGCGCGGCATCCTGGAGCGCTGGGAGAGCGAGAAGGTCTTCGACCGGTCGCTGGAGGCCTCGCAGGGCCGCCCGCAGTGGAACTTCTACGAGGGCCCGCCGACGGCGAACGGCCGCCCCGGCACCCACCACATCGAGGCGCGCGCGTTCAAGGACGTCTTCCCGCGGTTCAAGACGATGCAGGGCTGGCACGTGCCCCGCCGGGCCGGGTGGGACTGCCACGGCCTGCCCGTGGAGATCGCGGTGGAGCAGGAGCTGGGCTTCGCCGGCAAGCCGGACATCGAGCGGTTCGGCATCGCCGAGTTCAACGCCCGCTGCCGGGCCTCGGTGGAGCGGCACGTCGACGCCTTCACCGAGCTGACCCGGCGCATGGGCTACTGGGTCGACATGTCCACCGCCTACTGGACGATGGACCCGGCGTACGTCCAGAGCGTCTGGTGGTCGCTCAAGCAGGTCTTCGAGAAGGGCCTGCTGGTCGAGGACCACCGGGTGGCCCCGTACTGCCCGCGCTGCGGCACCGGCCTCTCCGACCACGAGGTCGCCCAGGGGTACGAGACCATCACCGACCCGTCGGTGTACGTGCGGCTGCCGGTCCTCGACGGCGAGTGGGCCGGCCGGGCCGACCTGCTGATCTGGACGACGACGCCGTGGACGCTGCCCAGCAACACCGCCGTCGCCGTGCACCCGGAGGTCACCTACGTCGTCGCCCGCGCCGCCGGTAGCGACGACGTGCCGGTCGTCGTGGCCGAGCCGCTGGTGGCCGCCGTCCTCGGTGAGGACGTCGAGGTGCTCGGTAGCGCCCCCGGCCGCGACTGGGAGCGCACGCACTACCGGCGACCGTTCGAGCTGGTGGAGTTCCCCGACGGGGACGCCCACTACGTGGTGCTCGCCGACTACGTGACCACCGACGACGGCACCGGCCTGGTGCACCAGTCCCCCGCCTTCGGCGCCGACGACCTCGCGGTCTGCCGCGGCTACGGGCTGCCGGTGGTCAACCCGATCGACGCGACCGGGCACTTCCTGGCCGAGATCCCGCTGGTCGGCGGGCACTTCTTCAAGGCGGCCGACGCGGCGCTGGTCGAGGACCTGCAGGCCCGCGGCGTGCTGTTCCGGGAGATCCGGTACGAGCACAGCTATCCGCACTGCTGGCGCTGCCACACGCCGCTGATGTACTACGCCCAGCCGTCCTGGTACATCCGCACCAGCGCGATCAAGGACCAGCTGCTCGCCGAGAACGAGAAGACCCGCTGGTACCCCGAGAACATCAAGACCGGCCGCTACGGCGACTGGCTGAACAACAACGTCGACTGGGCGCTGTCGCGCGACCGGTACTGGGGCACCCCGCTGCCGGTGTGGCGCAACGACGAGGACCCGTCGCGCATCGTCGTCGTCGAGTCCCTGGCCGAGCTGTCGGAGCTGACCGGCCGTGACCTCTCCGACCTCGACCCGCACCGGCCGTTCATCGACGAGATCACCTTCACGCGGGAGGGCGAGGCGGGCACCTACCGGCGGGTGCCGCAGGTCATCGACGCCTGGTACGACTCCGGCTCGATGCCCTTCGCCCAGTGGGGGGCACCGCACCGCAACCAGGAGCGCTTCGAGGCCGCCTACCCGGCGCAGTTCATCGCCGAGGCCATCGACCAGACCCGCGGCTGGTTCTACTCGCTCATGGCCGTCGGCACGCTGGTGTTCGGGCAGAGCTCGTACGAGAACGTGCTGTGCCTGGGCCACATCCTGGCCGAGGACGGCCGCAAGATGAGCAAGCACCTGGGCAACATCCTCGAGCCGATCCCGCTGATGGACCGGCACGGCGCCGACGCCGTCCGCTGGTTCATGCTGGCCGGCGGCTCGCCCTGGTCCGCCCGCCGGGTCGGCCACGAGACGCTGTCCGAGGTGGTCCGCAAGGTGCTGCTCACCTACTGGAACACCGCCAGCTTCTTCACGCTCTACGCCGAGACCAACGGCTGGGACCCCGCCACCGCGCCCGCGCCCGCCCGCGCCGAGCGCCCGCTGCTGGACCGGTGGGCCCTCGCGGAGCTGGCCGCGGTGACCCGCGACGTGACGGCGGCCCTGGAGGACTTCGACACCCAGGGCGCCGGCCGGCTCCTCGCCCAGTTCGTCGACGACCTCTCCAACTGGTACGTGCGGCGGTCGCGGCGCCGCTTCTGGGACGGCGACGCCTCCGCCCTGGGCACGCTGCACGAGGTGCTCGACGGCCTGACCCGCCTCATGGCCCCCTTCACGCCGTTCGTCACCGACGAGGTGTGGACCCGCGCCGTCGTCCCGGGCCTGGGCGGCTCGGAGGCGCCGGACTCGGTGCACCTGGCCTCCTGGCCGGCCGTCGACGAGGACGCGCTGGACGGCGCCCTGGTCGAGCAGATGGCACTGGTGCGCCGCCTGGTGGAGCAGGGGCGCTCGGCCCGGACCTCCGCCAGGGTTCGCACCCGGCAGCCGCTGGCCCGCGCCGTCGTGGCCGCGCCGGGGTGGGGGGCGCTCCCCCGCGACCTGGTCGCCGAGGTGGCCGACGAGCTCAACGTGGCGGAGGTGCTCGAGCTCGCCGCGGTCGGCGGCGACCTGGTCGACGTCAACGTCAAGATCGACTTCCGCGCCGTGGGGCGCCGCCTGGGCAAGCAGGTGCAGGCGGTGGCCAAGGCGGTCGCCGCTGCCGACGCCCCCAGCCTGGTGGCGGCCTACCGGGCCGGCACCGCGAGCGTGGAGGTCGACGGCTCCCCCGTGCCGCTCGAGGAGGGCGACCTGGTGGTCACCGAGACCCCGCGCGAGGGCTGGACCGTCGCCAGCGCCGGGGGTCTGACGGTGGCGCTGGACCTCACGCTCACCCCCGAGCTGGAGCGGGCCGGGCTGTTCCGTGAGGCGGTGCGGCTGGTGCAGGAGGCGCGCAAGGCCGGTGGGCTGGAGGTCAGCGACCGGATCGAGCTGTTCTGGACCGCCGACGGCGCCATGGCGCAGGCGCTCACCGAGCACGAGGAGCAGCTGGCCGGCGAGGTGCTCGCCGTCGCCGTGCACGCCGGCACCGCCGGGGCGGGCGAGGGCGTCGAAGGTCCGGAGGGCTCGCGCTTCTGGGTGGCCAGGGCCGGCTCGTAGCTGTCCGCCCCGCTCGCCGGGGAGCGGGCGGGGCAGCGGCTCAGGCGCCGCTGCCCCTGCGGGCGCGGGCCCGGTCGGCGAGCGTGCGGTCCGGGCGGCACGCCCCGCACGGGGTGAACCCGTCGGTGCGCGCCTCGTCCAACGGCAGCGGGATGGGCTCGTGGCCCTGGAGGTGGAGACAGCCGGGGACGTGGTACCGCGGGTGCTCGTCGACCACCAGGACGTCGTCGGTGAGGTCCACGACGATCAGCAGATCGGTGACCTCGACCTCCTCGACCGGCGGCTCCCCGGCCTCGGGTGCGGCACCCCGGGCGCGGCCCGCTCCTGACGGGGGCCGCTCGCTCCCCCTTGCCGGCTGCTCCCCGCCCGCCACCGACTCGGCGACGGCCGGTGGGTCCGCGGGCGGGACGGCGGTCGCGCCGGTCGAGAGGTCGGGCCCGGTCGCCGCCGGGGCGGCGTCGGCGGCGGCCGTGGTCGTGGGAGCCGTGGTCGTGGGAGCCGTGGTCGTGGGAGCCGTCGTCGTGGGAGCCGTCCGCTCCGGGATCTGCCGCCGGGCCACGACCAGGACGCCCGCGGCCACGACGCAGGCGGCCACGCAGCCCCAGTACAGGGCGGTGGTGCCGGTGAGCAGCCCGCCGATGAAGAGCCCGAGGCCCAGCAGCAGGAGCACTGCGGCGATCACGATCACAGCTGGACTGTAGGGCGCGCCGTCCGACGGGCGCCCGCCGCGCGCCGTGCCGCGAGGGTCAGCCGGGGGCCTGGGTGACCCGCAGCCCGGTCTGTGCGGAGAAGAGGTGCGCCTCTCCCGGGCGGATCGCCACGTGCACGACGTCGCCCTTCTGCGGCGGGCGGCGGGGGTCGGCCCGGAGCACCACCTGCTCGTCGTCGCCGCCGGTCTGCCCCGTGGCGAGCCGGCCGTACGCGAAGGCGTCCGAGCCGAGCTCCTCCACGATGAGGACCTCGACCGGGATGCCCTCCCCGGCGCCCACGAACTCGACCGACTCCGGCCGGAAGCCCAGGGTGGCGGTGGTGCCGCCCTCGTGGGCGAGCGCCGACAGCGCCTCCCGGGGCAGCGGCACCGGGTGCTCGCCCACGCGGGCGCCGCCCTCGGTCAGCGTCACGGGCACGAGGTTCATGGCCGGTGAGCCGATGAAGCCCGCGACGAACACGTTGGCCGGCGCGTCGTACAGGTTGCGGGGGGTGTCGACCTGCTGGAGCACCCCCGCGTTGAGCACCGCGACCCGGTCGCCCATCGTCATGGCCTCGACCTGGTCGTGGGTGACGTAGACCGTGGTGACGCCGAGCCGGCGCTGGAGCGCGGCGATCTCGGTACGGGTCTGCACGCGCAGCTTGGCGTCGAGGTTGGACAGCGGCTCGTCCATGAGGAACACCTGGGGCTGGCGCACGATCGCCCGCCCCATCGCCACCCGCTGCCGCTGCCCGCCCGACAGCGCCTTGGGCTTCCGGTCGAGGTAGGGCTCGAGGTCGAGGATGCGCGCGGCCTCCTGGACCCGGGTCTGCCGCTCCTCCTTGGAGACGCCGGCGATCTTCAGGGCAAAGCCCATGTTCTCGGCGACCGTCATGTGCGGGTACAGCGCGTAGTTCTGGAACACCATCGCGATGTCCCGGTCCTTCGGCGGCAGGTGCGTGACGTCGCGGTCGCCGACCAGGATCCTGCCGTCGGTGACCTCCTCCAGCCCGGCCAGCATCCGCAGCGACGTCGACTTGCCGCAGCCCGACGGGCCGACCAGGACCAGGAACTCGCCGTCGGCGATCTGGAGGTCCAGCGCATCGACCGACGGGTGCTCCGCCCCGGGGTAGACGAGCGTGGCGTGGTCGTACGTGATGGCGGCCATGGGTCCCTTCCTGCGCCGAGCGGTGTCGTCACTCTGGCACGCCGGGGGCCGGTACGACCACCGTGCCCGCGCCGTCGTCCCCGTCCGGGTCACCCCCGGGGTCGCGATTCCTCCCCCGATCGTGCGCTGACGACGGGACAGCGTGGGAGCGCTCCCATATGCTCCCGGACACAGCACCGACGAACGGGCCACTACCGCTCGGAGGTTGCGCAACCGTTACGGGACCGTGGCCGCCGGGGGCTTGCCGCGCGGCTAGGGTCGCCGACGGATGTGAGCGGCCGCACCCGCCAGCGGGTGCCGGGCACGGAGTCACACGATGCGGCGACGAAGCCGCAGGAGTCTGGAGGGGACCACATGACCAAGCGTGCGAGAGGCCGCGGCGCAGCAGCCCTGGCCGGCGGGGTGGGGCTGACGCTCCTGCTCACCGGGTGCGGCGCCGACGAGACGTCCGGCGGAGGTGGCGGCGGCGGCAGCCAGGCCGCGGCCGACCTGGAGATCGACTGCGCGCCCTACGAGGAGTTCGGCGACCTGGAGGGTGAGACCGTCAGCGTCTACAGCTCCATCGTCGCCCCCGAGGACCAGCCGCACATCGACTCCTACGTGCCGTTCGAGGAGTGCACGGGCGTCGACGTGCAGTACGAGGGCTCGCGCGAGTTCGAGGCGCAGCTCGTCGTCCGCACCCAGAGCGGCAACGCCCCCGACCTGGCCTTCATCCCGCAGCCCGGCCTGCTGGCGAACCTGGTCGACTCCGGTGACGTGGTCGAGCCCCCGGCCCAGGTGGGGCAGAACGTCGACGAGTACTGGGACGAGAGCTGGAAGGAGTACGGCACCGTCGACGACACCTTCTACGCCGCTCCGCTCGGCGCCAACGCCAAGTCCTTCGTCTGGTACTCCCCCTCGATGTTCGAGGAGGCCGGGTACGAGATCCCCGAGACCTGGGACGAGATGATCGCCCTGTCCGAGGAGATCGCCGCCACCGGCGCGAAGCCGTGGTGCGCGGGCATCGGCTCCGGCGAGGCCACCGGCTGGCCGGCCACCGACTGGTTGGAGGACGTCCTCCTCCGCACGGCCGGCCCCGAGGTCTACGACCAGTGGGTCAACCACGAGATCCCGTTCAACGACCCCGCGGTCGTCGAGGCACTGAACACCGTCGGCGACATCCTGAAGAACGAGGACTTCGTCAACGGCGGCTTCGGCGGGGTGCAGTCGATCGCCTCCACCGAGTGGACCGATGCGGGCAACCCGATCCTCGAGGGCACCTGCTGGATGCACCGCGCGGCGTCGTTCTACCAGGCCAACTGGCCCGAGGGCACCGAGATCGGTGAGGACGGCGACGTCTTCGCCTTCCCGCTGCCGCCCATCGACGGGGACTCGGCCCCGGTCCTGGGCGGTGGCGAGTTCGTCGCGGCCTTCAACGACCGCCCGGCCACCCAGGCCCTGCAGACCTACCTGTCGACGGCCGACTGGGCCAACGTCAAGGCCCAGGTCTCCGGTCCCGGCTGGGTCAGCGCCAACACCGGTCTGGAGATCGACAACCTGGAGTCGCCGATCGACCAGCTGTCGGCGGAGCTGTTCCAGGACCCCGAGTCGGTGTTCCGCTTCGACGGCTCGGACCTGCTGCCCGGCGAGATCGGTGCCGGCCGGCTCTGGACGGAGCTGACCAACTGGATCTCCAACGACAAGCCCACCGAGGCCGTCCTGACCGACGTCGAGAACGCCTGGCCGGCGTCCTGACGCACTCCACCACGGGGGCCGGTCGGCCGCACGGCTGACCGGCCCCCACCACCCCGGACGCCGGGGGATCGCAGTGCCCTGCGGTCCCCCGGCCTCCGCCGTCGCGGGAGAGGTCGCGCGCAGTGCAGTGGTTCCTCGACGCCACCACCACGGGGCACAAGTTCGCCCTGATGGCGGTCGCCATCGTCCTGTTCGTGCTCGTGATGGGCGGCATCCTCCTCGCCGTCGACCGGCCGAAGCGGGTGCCCACCTGGGTGGTCGTCGCCGGCTTCCTCGGCCCGACGCTCCTCATGCTCCTGGTCGGCCTCGTGTACCCGGCGGTGGAGACGATCCGCGCCTCCTTCTACAACCGGGACACCTCGCAGTTCGTCGGCTGGGACAACTACGTCACCGTCTTCACCGAGGACAACTTCCAGACGGTGCTGCGCAACACCGTCCTGTGGGTGGTCCTGGTGCCGCTGCTCACCACCGGCCTCGGGCTGGTCTACGCCTATCTGGTCGACCGCACCCGCTTCGAGTCGCTGGCCAAGGCGCTGGTCTTCCTGCCCATGGCGATCTCCATGGTCGGCGCCGGGGTGATCTGGAAGTTCATGTACGAGTTCCGCCCCGACCAGCCGGGGGTGAACCAGATCGGCCTGCTCAACCAGCTGCTGACGCTCGTGGGCATCGAACCGCAGCAGTTCCTGCTCAACCAGCCGTCCAACACCTTCTACCTGATCGCCGTCATGGTGTGGATCCAGGCCGGCTTCGCGATGACGGTGCTGTCGGCGGCGATCAAGGCCATCCCCGACGACGTGGTCGAGGCCGCGCGACTGGACGGGGTGACCGGGCTGCAGATGTTCCGTCACATCACGGTGCCGAGCATCCGGCCGGCGCTCGTCGTGGTGCTGACCACCGTCGCGATCGTCTCGCTCAAGGTCTTCGACGTGGTGCGCACGATGACCGGCGGCAACTTCGGCACCAGCGTGGTGGCCAACGAGTTCTACACGCAGTCCTTCCGCCAGTTCAACTTCGGCCTCGGGGCCGCGCTGGCGGTGCTGCTGTTCATCCTCGTGATCCCGATCATCGCCTACAACGTCCGCCAGCTGCGGCTGGCCGAGGAGATCCGATGACCACCACCGTGCCGGTGATGGCGCCCGCTCCGCCCGAGGACCGCAAGCTCGGCCGCCCGGGACGGCGCTCGGCCGCCGCGAAGAAGAAGCTGAGCTCCCCGGCGGCCTCGATCATCGCGATCGTGATCGCAGTGCTCTGGACGGTGCCGACGCTCGGGCTGCTGATCACCTCGTTCCGCCCGGAGATCGACATCCGCCGCTCCGGCTGGTGGACGGCGTTCAGCAACCCCGAGTTCACCCTCGACAACTACAACGAGGTCCTCTACGGGGGTAGCACCAACTTCGCCCAGCTCTTCGTCAACTCGGTCGTCATCACGCTGCCCGCCGTGGTGATCCCCATCAGCCTGGCGCTGCTGGCGTCCTACGCCTTCGCGTGGATCCCGTTCCGCGGCAGCAACATGCTCTTCGTCGCGGTGTTCGCCCTGCAGGTGGTTCCGCTGCAGGTGACCCTCATCCCGCTGCTCCGGCTCTTCGTCGACGCGGACATCGCCGGCTCGTTCTGGACCGTGTGGCTCGCCCACTCGATCTTCGCGCTCCCCCTGGCGATCTTCCTGCTGCACAACTTCATGAAGGAGATCCCGGCGTCGCTCGTCGAGGCGGCCCGGATGGACGGCGCCGGGCACGTGAAGATCTTCTTCCAGGTGCTGCTGCCGCTGCTCACGCCGGCCATCGCCGCGTTCGGCGTCTTCCAGTTCCTGTGGGTGTGGAACGACCTGCTGGTCGGCCTCACCTTCGCCGGCGGCAGCTCGGACGTGGCGCCGCTGACGGTGCGGGTGGCGGAGCTGGCGGGCTCCCGCGGCTCGGACTGGTTCCTGCTCGCGGCGGGCGCGTTCGTCTCGATGATCGTCCCGCTCATCGTGTTCCTCGCCCTGCAGCGCTACTTCGTCCGCGGCCTGCTGGCCGGGAGCGTCAAGGGCTGAGCCCCTCTCCCCCGCTGCACCGAGGGCCCCGGACCGGATCGGTCCGGGGCCCTCGCCGTGGGGCGAGGGCGACCGCGCGCTGCCGGCCGCGCGCACCCGCACATGACGAAGGCCCCGGACCGTGGGGTCCGGGGCCTTCGACCCCCTCCCGGGTCCCGCCCCGAGCGTGCGAGGGGTGGGGAGGAGGGGGCCTTTCTCAGGCGCTGGCGTGCTGGTTCTGCCGGCCCGCGCTGGCGGGCTCGGCGGAGCCGCGGCTGTCGAGGTCGCGCAGGTGCGACTCGAGGTAGGACCGCAGCCGGGTGCGGTACTCGCGCTCGAACGTGCGCAGCTCCTCGATCTTGCGCTCCAGGCTGCTGCGCTTCTCCTCGAGGCTGCCCATGACCTCGATGTGCCGGCGCTCGGCGTCCTGGTCGAGCGCGGCGGCCTTGGCGCGGGCCTCCCGCTCGACCGTCTCCGCGCGGGTCCGCGCGTCGCCGATCATGGAGTCGGCGCGGTGCTTGGCCTCGGCGACCATCTGCTCGCTCTTGGCGCGCGCGTCGCTCATCAGCCGTTCGCTGTTGGTCTTGGCGCCGCTGAGCATCTGCTCGGCCTGGGTCTTGGCCTCGTTGACGTAGCGGTCAGCGGTCTCGGTGGCCAGCGCGAGCATGCGCGAGGCCCGGGCGCTGTCGTCCTCCCGGGGCTGCTGGACCGGCGGCGGCGCCGGGGCGGCCGGCGGTGCGGGGGCGGGAGCCGGCGGCTCGGGCCGCTCCTCCGCGCGGGCGCCGGCACGGCCCACGCTGGAGCGCAGCTCGTTGTTCTCCTCGATCAGGCGGGCCAGCTCGGCCTCCACGACGTCGAGGAACGCGTCGACCTCGTCCTCGTCGTAGCCCCGCTTGCCGATGGGCGGCTTCTTGAAGACGACGTTGTGCACGTCGGCAGGCGTGAGTGGCATCGCAGGTCACCTCAGGTCGGACGGCGGGAACAGGTACGTGGTGGGACCGGCGGCGGAGCGCCACCGTCCGACGGCACTGACCCGGGGGGTTTCAGCGGTCATGCGAGTGCGAGCGTGACGTTCCGGAGAACCACCACGGCGATCAGCAGCACCATAAACCCGAGGTCCAGTCGGATGGACCCCAGGTTCAGCGGCGGGATCACCTTCCGCACCGCCCGCAACGGCGGGTCGGTGGTGGAGTAGACGATCTCGAGTCCGGCCGCGACGGCGCCCGAGGGCCGCCAGCTGCGCGCCAGCACCATCACCCAGTCGACGACGAAGCGCGCGAAGAGCAGGATGAGGAAGACGAGCAGCACCGACGAGACGATCTGCCAGAAAAGAGACACGGGCCCCGCTCGATCAGGGCACCCCCGGGTGCCGACTCCACTCCACGCCGCTCAGGACTTGTCGGAGAACCCGCCCTCGCGGATCTTCGCCTTGTCCTCAGCGGTGACGGCGACATCCTGCGGACTGAGCAGGAAGACCTTCGCCGTGACGCGCTCGATACTACCGCGCAGTCCGAAGCTCAGGCCCGCAGCGAAGTCGACGAGCCGCTTGGCGTCGGCGTCGTCCATCTCGGTCAGGTTCATGATGACCGGCATGCCGTCGCGGAAGCGCTCCCCGATGGTGCGCGCCTCGTTGTACGTGCGCGGGTGCAGCGTGACGACCTGGTAGCTCTTGGCCGCGGGTGCGGGCGCCGCCTCCGGCTCGGGCTCGGGGGCCGCCACCGGCTCGCGGACGGCCAGGCCGGCCGCGGCGACGGGGCCGCTGGTGGTGCTCAGCGCGCGGGCGCCGGTCGACCCGGACCCGGCGCCGACCGGCGCGAGGCCGAGCGGGCGGGCCTGGATGCGGCGCACCGAGATGGGCTCGGGGTCGCGGGCCGCGGGGACCTCGGCGGGAGCGGGCTCGTCGTCGGCGTACCCGTCGGCGTAGTCGTCGTCATCGGCGTAGCCGCGATCGGCGTAGCCCTCGCCGTAGCGGTCCTCCTCGTAGCGGCCGTAGCGACGGTCGCGGTCGAGCTCGTCCGACGGGCGGGCGTCGTACCGGCCGTAGCCGCGGGGGTCGTCGTCCTCGACGAGCCCCAGGTAGATCCCCATCCTCCGCATGGTTCCGGCCATCGGACCTCCCCCTCTGCTGGTGTCCTCAGCGTCGCGTCTGCACGGTCGTCGTCACATCGTCCCCGTCCGCCCGGTGCTCGAGCGGCTCGTGTGACTGCTGTGACTCGCGTGGCTGGTGTTCCTCGAACTCACCGCAGGGTAGGGGGCGGGCACCGAACAAGGCGGTTCCGACACGCACGATCGTCGCGCCCGCCGCGACCGCCTCCTCCAGGTCGGCGCTCATGCCCGCGGAGACCTCCACCGCCTGCGGGTGGTCGGCGCGCAGGCGGTCGGCCAGGGCGGCCAGCCGGGCGAACGCGGGGGCCGGTCGCTCGCCCCGGGGAGCCACGGCCATGAGCCCGCGCAGCCGCAGCCCCGGCGCCGACGCGACGAGGTCGGCGAGCGCGGGGACCTCCTCCGGGCGCGCCCCGCCACGCGCGGCGAGCCGGCCCTCGGGCCCGCCGAGGTCCACCTGCACGAGCACGTCCACCGGCCGGCCGGTCTCCTGGCCGGCGCGGTCCAGCGTCGCGGCCAGGGCGGCTCGGTCCAGCGAGTGGACGACCGCCCCGGTCCGGGCCACCGCGGCGGCCTTGTTGCGCTGCAGCTGGCCGACGACGTGCCACCGCAGCTCCACGTCGGCGAGCGCCGCGGCCTTCCCCAGCAGCTCCTGCACGCGGTTCTCGCCGAAGTCCCGCTGGCCGAGCGCGGCCAGCGCGCGCACGTCGTCCGCGGGCCAGGTCTTGCTCACCGCGAGGAGGGAGACGGTCGCGGGGTCGCGCCCGGCGGCCCGGGCGGCGCGGTCGATGCGGGCGCGCACCGCGCGCAGGTTCTCAGCGAGCGAGCTCACGTCCTGGAGTGTCCTCCCAGCGACCGGCCCCCGCGCAGGGGCCCGCCGCGAGCCGGCGAGCGACGGGGGGCACGGGGGTCCTCATGCCAGCCAGACCAGCCCGGCCTGGCGGCCGGTGACGCCGTCGCGCCGGTGGGAGAAGAGGGTGGGGTCCTCGACGGTGCAGCGCGGGTCCTGCACCACCTCCGGGATTCCGGCGCGGCGGAGGACCTCCTCCACCCCGGCCCGGAGATCGAGCCCGGGGGTGCCCGAGCGGGTGCGGACCGCGGCCGCCGGTGCGACCCGCGCGACGTCGGCCTGCATCGCCTCGGGCACCTCGTAGCAGGCACCGCAGACCGCGGGGCCGAGCAGGGCGGTCACGTGCCGGGCACGGGCGCCCAGGCTCGCCATCGCCGACAGCGCCGCGGGCAGCACCCCCTGCCGGACCCCCTCGCGGCCGGCGTGCACGGCCGCGACGACACCCGTCTCGTGGTCGGCCAGCAGCACGGGCACGCAGTCGGCGGCCAGCACGGCGAGCACCAGCCCCGGGGTGGCGCTGACCAGGGCGTCGGTGGCGGCGACCGGCCGGTCCTGCGGCCCGTCGACGACGGCCACGCCGGTGCCGTGGACCTGGTCCATCCACACCAGGTGGCCCTGCGGCACGCCGAGTTCCCGGGCCACGCGGGCCCGGTTGGCCGCGACGTCCCCGGGATCGTCACCGACGTGGGACCCCAGGTTGAAGGAGTCGTACGGAGAACGGGAACGGCCGCCCCGCCGGTCGGTGACGACCCTGCGGGGTCGCACCGCCGACGGAGCGGCCGGATTCGTAGGCATCGGAACGTGAGCCTACTGCCCTGGCCCCCTCTGGAAGGCCCCCGCGGCGAGCGTGCGAGGCGCGGGGGGCGAGGGGGTCCTCAACCCTTGAGGAACTCCGGGATGTCCAGCTCCTCCTCGAAGTCCTCGTTGGACAGCGGCCGACGGCCGTTCGCGGCCGGCCCCGGGATGGGCGGCAGCGGCGGCACGGTCAGCCCGCCCCCCGCAGCCGGCCGGCCCGCGGAGCCCGACGGCGCCTGCTGGGCGAGCCGCTCACCGGTGGCCGGCGGGGCGGCCGGGGCCGGGGCGGGTGCCGGCGCCGCGGCGGGCGGCGGGGCGCTGGCGACCGGCGGGGCAGCCACCGGCCGACGGGGCGCCGCGAACGGCGAGGCGCCGCCGGTGGACACCGGTGCCTGGACCGCACTGGTCACCGCGGCCCCGTCCGAGCGCGTGTTGGGCCGGCCGCCGTCGAAGCCCGCGGCGATCACGGTGACCCGGACCTCGTCCCCGAGCGCGTCGTCGATGACCGCGCCGAAGATGATGTTGGCGTCCGGGTGCGCGGCATCGGAGACCAGCGAGGCGGCCTCGTTGATCTCGAACAGACCGAGGTCCGACCCGCCCGAGATCGACAGCAGGACGCCGTGGGCGCCCTCCATCGACGCCTCCAGCAGCGGCGAGGCGATCGCCTGTTCCGCCGCCAGCAGGGCGCGGTTGTCACCGCGCGCGCTGCCGATCCCCATGAGCGCCGAGCCCGCGCCGGACATGACCGACTTGACGTCGGCGAAGTCCAGGTTGATCAGGCCGGGCGTGGTGATCAGGTCGGTGATGCCCTGGACACCGGAGAGCAGCACCTGGTCGGCGGTGCGGAAGGCGTCCATGACGCTCACGTTCCGGTCGCCCAGCTGCAGCAGCCGGTCGTTCGGGATGACGATGAGCGTGTCGCACTCGTTGCGCAGCTCCTCGATGCCCGACTCGGCCTGCACGGCGCGACGCTTGCCCTCGAACGCGAAGGGACGGGTCACGACGCCGATCGTCAGCGCACCGAGCTTGCGGGCGATCGAGGCGACGACGGGCGCGCCACCGGTGCCGGTGCCGCCGCCCTCCCCCGCGGTCACGAAGACCATGTCGGCGCCCTTGAGGACCTCCTCGATCTCCTCGCGGTGGTCCTCGGCGGCCTGCCGGCCGACGTCGGGCTGCGCGCCCGCGCCGAGCCCGCGGGTGAGCTCGCGGCCGACGTCGAGCTTGACGTCGGCGTCGCTCATCAGCAGCGCCTGCGCATCGGTGTTGATCGCGATGAACTCGACCCCCTTGAGGCCGACTTCGATCATGCGATTGACCGCGTTCACCCCGCCGCCGCCGATGCCGACGACCTTGATGACCGCTAGATAGTTGTGCGGAGGTGTCATGCGGCGCTCCCCAACTGGACCCTCATCCTCAAGTTCAGCCTTACAGTTATGTCAACTCGGTCGACGGGGATGAAGTTAGGTGTGTGCCGAACGGCGCTACAAGCACCCTCTCCGGGTCGGCGTGTCGGCGGTGCCGAATCGCACCGAACCCTCGGGACTCACTGGTCACATTCTCACCACGAGGTGTGACGACTCGCCCCGGATCCGTCTCATCCCGGGCTGCAGGCCCCACCGGCCGGGGTGAGCAGAAAGATCCGGGGCCGGAGCGCGTGTCGGGCGTGTCGCACCGACCGGCGTGTCGCCCGGACGGCTCAGCCGAGCCGCTGCGCAGCCACCTGGCGACGGTCCGCCACGGGCGGCCGCACGGTCAGCGCAGGACGACGGCGTCCGGCGCGCTGACGTCGATCAGCTCCGCCGGTGGGAGCTCGCCGTCAGCGATCCGGTCCAGCAGCGCGACGAGCACCTCGCCCTTGGTCGCCGACTCCTCGGCACCGCCCCAGGCCACCACCGTGCCGTCGGTCAGCGCGAGGCTGATCGACTCCGCGTCGGGGGCGGCGACCTCGACGACGTCCTCGCGCAGCCGGCCGGGCAGCGCGCCGATCGCGGCCAGCCCGGCCCGGGTCGCGGCGTCGTCCGGTCCCGGATCGGTCACGACCAGCGGCACCACCCCGCGCGGCGCGGGGCCGGTGAGGCTGTCGAACAGGACCCCGTCCGCGTCGACCAGCGACCGCCGGCCGGGCGGGCCGACGACGGCCACCGGCACCCGCTCGGCGACGGTGACGACGATCCGGTCGGGCCATCCGCGCGCCGCCTGGACGTCGCGGACCTGCGGCAGCCGGGACACGCGGTCCTCGACGGCGCCCAGGTCGACCCGCAGCAGCGGTACGCCGTCGGGCACCCGCGCCACCTCGCGTACCTGGTCGGCCGACAGCGTCGCCGTCCCGTCCACCTGCACCGTGCGGACCGCCAGCACCGGGCCCAGCCACAGCAGCCAGCAGAGCCCGGCCACGACCGTCACCGCCGTCGCGACCTGCAGGGAACGCCGCCGGCGGGTGCTCCGCCGCGACGGACGCCGATCGGGCAGCGGGGTGACCCGGGCGCCGCGGCGGTCGGCAGGCCTGCGGTCGGCCGGCGGGCGGTCGGCCCGGCCACGGCTGCGCCGCGTCCGATCGCGGGTGGTGCTGCCGGTCCTGTTCACCGACCGGTGTCCGCCGTGTCGCCCTCCCCGGCCGTCCCCTCCGCGGCGCGCAGCGCGTCGAGCACCTCGGGCCCCACCATGGAGACGTCCCCGGCGCCCATCGTCATGACCAGGTCCCCGGGACGGGCCCGGGCCGCCAGCGCCGGCCCGGCGGCCGACCAGGACGGTTCGAAGTGCACCTGCTCGGCCGGCAGCGGCACGGCGTCGGCCACCATCGCCCCGGTCACGCCCGGCACCGGGTCCTCCCGGGCGCCGTAGACGTCCATGACCACGACCTCGTCGGCGAGGCCCAGCGCCGCGCCGAAGCCCTCGGCGAACTCCTGGGTCCGGCTGTAGAGGTGCGGCTGGAAGGCCACCACCAGGCGCCCCTCCCCCGCCACCGCCCGGGCGGCGCGGAGCTGCGCGGCGACCTCGGTCGGGTGGTGGGCGTAGTCGTCATAGACCCGCACGCCCCCGGCGGTCCCCTTGAGCTCGAACCTGCGGTGCACGCCGCCGAACCGGCCCAGCCCCTCGATCAGGCCCTCCGCCGGCAGCCCCAGCTCCAGGCCGGCGAGCAGCGCCGCCGCGCTGTTGCGCGCCATGTGCTCGCCGGGGACCCGGATCCGCACCCGGCCGAGCTCGGTGCCGCCCAGGAGCGCCGTGTACGTGGTGTGCTCGCGGCCGACCGCGAGGTCGACCAGCCGCAGGTCGGCGTCCTCGGCCGTGCCGTAGGTGCGCACCCGCGCCGGGGCGGGCACCGTCCGCAACCGCGCGGCGCCCGGGTCGTCGGCGCAGAGCACCACGAAACCGCCGGGGTCGACCGTCTGCAGGAACTGGTCGAACGCGGTCTCCACGGCCGCCAGGTCGCCGTAGTTGTCCAGGTGGTCGGCCTCGACGTTGGTGACGATCGCGGCGAAGGGCGACAGGAGGAGGAACGAGCGGTCGCTCTCGTCGGCCTCGGCGACGAAGACGTCGCCCTCCCCCGCGTGCGCGTTGCTGCCCGACTCGTTCAGGTTGCCGCCGATCGCGAAGGAGGCGTCGACCCCGCAGGCCTGGGCGGCGACGGTGAGCATCGAGGTGGTCGAGGTCTTCCCGTGCGTGCCGGCGACGGCGACGCTGCGCCGCCCGGCCATCACCGCGGCCAGGGCGACCGCCCGGGGGAGGATGCGCAGGCCCTGCTCCCGGGCGGCGGCGAGCTCGGGGTTGTCCGCCCGGATCGCCGTGGAGACGACGACCGTGTCGGCCTCGCCGACGTGCGCGCCGTCGTGCCCCAGCTCCACCCGCGCACCGAGGGCCCGCAGCGCCAGGAGGGTGGGGCTGTCCCGCCGGTCGGAGCCGGAGACCGGGACCCCGCGGGCGAGCAGGATCCGGGCGATCCCGCTCATGCCGGCCCCTCCGATCCCGATGAAGTGCACGGCCCCCAGCTCGGGGAGGGACGGGACCGGCCCGGTCCAGGCCGCGACGGAGTGGGCAGTCATGCGCTCGCCACCTCGCAGACGATGTCGGCCAGCCGCTCGTCGGCGTCGGGCACGCCGGCCGCGGCGGCGTGCCGGGCGAGCCCGGCCAGGGCGGTCGGGTCGGTGAGCAGCGGCAGCAGGGTGCCGGTGATCCACTCGGGGCCGAGGTCGGCGTCCTCCACCAGGAGCCCGCCGCCGGCCTCGATCACCGGCAGCGCGTTGCGCCGCTGCTCGCCGTTGCCGATGGGCAGCGGGACGAACGCCGCGGGCAGCCCGACGGCCGAGAGTTCGGCCACGGTGACCGCGCCGGAGCGGCACAGCGCCAGGTCGGCGGCGGCGTAGGCGAGGTCCATGCGCTCCAGGTAGTCGACGACGACGTACGGCGCCTGCCCCACAGCGCGGGCGGGGACGGTGACGTCGGTGTTCTTGGGCCCGCGGGCGTGCAGTACCTGCACCCCTGCGCCGGTCAGCGCATCGGCCGCGGCGACTGCGGCGCGGTTGAGCGACGCGGCGCCCTGCGAGCCGCCGAACACCAGCAGGGTCGGCCGGTCGGGGTCCAGCCCGAACTCCGCCCGCGCCTCCGCCCGGAGGGCGGCCCGGTCGAGCGAGGAGATGGCCCGGCGCAGGGGCATGCCGACGTGCTCGCCCCGGTGCAGCGGCGTGCCGGGCACCGTGACCGCCACGCGGGCGGCGATGCGGGCTCCGACGCGGTTGGCCAGCCCCGGCAGGGCGTTCTGCTCGTGCACGACCACCGGCACCTTGCCCCGGCGGGCGGCCAGGTAGGCCGGGAGGGCCACGTAGCCGCCGAAGCCCACCACCACGTCGGCGGCCAGCTCGTCGAGCAGCGCACGGGTCTGCGACACCGACCGGACCACCCGGCCCGGCACGCGCAGCAGGTCGGGCGTGGGCTTGCGCGGCAGCGGCACGGGCGGGATGAGGCGCAGATCGTAACCGCGGGCGGGCACCAGCCGGGTCTCCATCCCGCGCGCCGTGCCGAGGCAGGTGAGGCGCAGGCCGCCGTCCCGCCGCCGGAGCGCGTCGGCGAGGGCCAGCATCGGCTCGATGTGCCCGCCAGTGCCGCCCCCCGCCAGGACGACCGACCGGACCGCGGTCATCGGTCGCTTCCCGGGCGGCCGCCGCGCGGCGCGACCGGTCGCTGCCGCGGGGCGGCGGCGCGCACGGGCTCCCGCGCCGCTGCCGGGGTGCGCACCGCGGCACGCGGGCGCCCCGCCGCACCGGGACGCCCGGCCGGCGCCGGCGACCGCCGGGGCTCGGCCCCGCGCGCGTGCAGGAGCGTGCGGGCGCCGCCCACCACCGGCCGCTCGGGGAGGTCGCCCGCGGCGGAGCGCCGCGGGCGCACCTGGTCCACGGCCACGGTCGGGGCGGGCGCGAGCAGGCGGGCCAGGCGGCCGCGCTCGGCGGTCCGCAGGGCCTCGATGGCGGCCGGCTCGGACCGGGCGAACCGGGCGAGCAGGCCGACGATGAAGAGGGTCAGGATCAAGGAGGTGCCGCCCGCCGAGATCAGCGGGAGCGTCACCCCGGTCACCGGCAGGAGTCCGACCACGTACCCCATGTTCATGGTCGCCTGCCCGATGAGCCACACGGTGATCGCGACGCAGGCCAGCTGGACGAACCGATCGGCCGAGCGCCGGGCGATGCGGAAACCGGCGTAGGCCAGGACCCCGTAGAGCGTCACGACCACCAGGCACCCGAGGAAGCCCAGCTCCTCGCCGATGATCGCGAAGATGTAGTCGGACTCGGCCTCCGGGAGGATGTTCCACTTCATCGCGCTGTTGCCCAGGCCGACGCCCCAGAGGCCGCCGGTCGCCAGCGCGTACATGCCGCGGATCGCCTGGAAGCCGGTGTGGTCGGGATCGGCGAACGGGTCGAGGAACGCGGTGATGCGGGCCATGCGGTACGGCGCCGCCTTCACCATGACCACGATCGCCACCAGCGCGACGCCGGCGAATGCGGCGAACCAGCGCATCGGCATCCCGCCGGCCCACAGCAGGCCGACGAGCACCAGGCCCAGGCTCACCACCCCGCCGAAGTCGGGCTCGAGGATGAGCAGGAAGGCCAGCAGGGCGAACACCGGGACCACCGGGACGAGGAGCGACTTCGTCGTCAGGTAGCGCTCGCGGAGCGCGATCACGTGCGCGCCCCACAGCGCGAAGACCAGCTTGCCCGCCTCCGACGGCTGGAAGTCGGTGACGCCCAGCGGGATCCACTGCCGGGCCCCGTTGCGCTCCAGCCCGATGCCCGGGATCAGCACGAGGACCAGCAGGCCGATCACCACGAGCAGCGCGATGGGTGACCAGCGGCGCACCAGTCCCACGGGCAGCCGCATCGCGACCACCATCGCGCCCAGGCCGATGCACGCCAGCACCAGTTGCTTGACGCCGGGCGCCCACGCCGGCTGGTCCGCCAGCGCCGCCTCGATCGCGGAGGCGGAGAAGACCATGACCAGGCCGATGAGCAGGAGCAGCCCGGCGGCGCCCAGCACGAGGTGGCAGCTGGTCAGCGGACCGTCGAGCCAGGCGGGGCCGGTCCAGCGACGCGGCGGGGTGCGGGGCGCCGAGGCTCGGGCGCGACCGCGGGCCGGCCGCGGGGTCCGCACCGGGCGTTCGGTCGTCGTCATCGCCCGGCCGCCAGCCCGCGCACCGCGTCGGCGAAGGCGCGCCCGCGGTGGCCGTAGTCCCGGAAGACGTCCATGGACGCAGCGGCCGGGGCCAGCAGCACGGTGTCCCCCGGCTGCGCCAGCCCGCGGGCCGCGGCGACGACGCGGGCCATCGTCGCCTCTGCCGTCACACCAGTCCCACCCACCCCGTCATCGTCGCCGCTCGGGACCTCGACGACGGGGACCGACGGGGCGTGTCGCGCCAGCGAGGTGGCCACCTGCGCGCGGTCGCGGCCCAGCAGGACCACTCCCGCGAGCCGGGGCGCGACCGCCGCGACGAGCGGGTCGACGTCGGCGCCCTTGAGCAGGCCGCCGGCGACCCAGACCACCCGGGGGTAGGCCGCCAGCGATGCTCCGGCGGCGTGCGGGTTGGTCGCCTTGCTGTCGTCGACGTAGTCGACGCCGTCGACGGTGGCGACCAGCACGTTGCGGTGCGCGCCGCCCCGGAAGCGGGCGAGCCCTCGGGCGACCGCCTCGGCCGGCACCCCGATCGCGCGGGCCAGCGCCGCGGCGGCCAGGGCGTTGACCGTGTTGTGCGGCCCCGGTACCGGTAGGTCCCCGCGCGTGAGCAGGTGCTCCCCCGCCGCGTCGACGGCGAACGCCCGGTCGACCAGCGCGCCGGCGCGCACGCCGAGCTGGCCCGGCGCCGGCTCGCCCAGGGTCACGGTGACCGGGCGGGGATGGGCGGCCACGAGTGCGGCGGCCACCGCGTTGCCGGCGTCGGCGACGGCGACCGGGGCGCGCTCGAGGATGCGGGCCTTCGCGTCGCGGTAGGCGGCGAAGGAGCCGTGCCAGTCGGTGTGGTCGTCCGCGACGTTGAGCACGGCAGCGGCGGCGGGTGCGAGCGACGAGGACCAGTGCAGCTGGAAGCTGGAGAGCTCCACGGCGATGACGTCGTAGGCGGGGGCGCCGTCGGCGTCCCGCGCGGTGACCACCTCGACCAGCGGACGCCCGACGTTGCCGGCCGCCACGGCGCGGTGGCCGGCGGCGATGAGGATCGCCTCCAGCATGGTGACCGTCGTCGTCTTGCCGTTGGTGCCGGTGACGGCGAGCCACGGTGCCGGTTCCCCGCCCGGGCCGGCGATGCGCAGCCGCCAGGCCAGCTCCGGCTCGCCGATCACCTCGACCCCGCGAGCCGCGGCGTCGACCAGCAGCGGGGCGTCCGGCCGCCAGCCCGGGGAGGTGACGACGAGGTCGACGCCCCCGGGCAGCGCCTCGGTGGCGCCGAGCCACTCCGCGCCGGCGCCGGTCAGCTCGTCGACCACCTCCGGCCGGGCGGCGTCGGCGAGCAGCACCCGGGTGCCGGAGCGCAGCAGCACCCGCGCGGCTGCGGCGCCCGAGACGCCCAGCCCGGCGACGAGGACGGTGCGGCCGGCAACCGCCGGGGCAGCCACGCTCACAGGCCCACGAAGTTCAGCCAGTCGGCGTAGAACAGCCCGAGACCGAAGGCGACCGCCATGCCGGTGACCAGCCAGAACCGCACGATCACGGTGTTCTCGGTCCAGCCGGCGAGCTCGAAGTGGTGGTGCAGCGGTGCCATGCGGAAGACCCGCCGCCGGGTGGCCCGGAAGAAGGCCACCTGGATGATCACCGACAGCGTCACCGCGACGAACAGCCCGCCGAGGACGACGAGGAGCAGCTCGGTGCGGGTGACGATCGCCAGGCCCGAGAGGAGCCCACCGAGGGCGAGCGAGCCGGTGTCGCCCATGAAGATGCGGGCCGGGCTGGTGTTCCACCACAGGAAGCCCAGGCACGCCCCCATGCCCGCCGCGGCCACGAGGGTCACGTCGAGCGGATCCCGGACGGTGTAGCAGCCCTCGATCAGCTCGTTGGCGCAGTCGTGGGTGAACTGCCAGAACGAGATGACGATGTAGGACGCCAGCACCATCGCCGAGGCGCCGGCGGCCAGCCCGTCCAGCCCGTCGGTCAGGTTCACCGCGTTGGAGAACCCGGCGATGAACAGGTAGGCCAGGATCACGAACGCGATCGGCCCGAGGGCCAGCGGCGCGATGTCGCGGACGTAGGAGACGACCGTCGACGCCGGGGTGACGTCGTTCCCGTCCGGGAAGTTGATCGCCAGCACCGCGAAGGTGACACCGACGACGAGCTGCCCCACCAGCTTGGCCGTCTTGTTCAGCCCCAGGCTGCGCCGGTGCCGGATCTTCAGGTAGTCGTCGAGGAATCCGACGGTGCCCATGCCGACCATGAGGAACAGCAGCAGCAGCCCGGTGGCGCTGAAGCCCCAGCCGGACTCGCCGACGAACACCAGGTGGGCGGCGACGTAGCCGACCACGGTGGCACCCACGATGACGGTGCCGCCCATCGTGGGCGTGCCCTTCTTCGACAGGTGGCTCTCGGGGCCGTCGTCGCGGATCTCCTGACCCAGGCCCTGCCGGCGGAAGGCCCGGATGGCCAGCGGCGTCAGGAGGATCGAGATGATCAGACCGACGGCCGCAGCGATGAGGACGCTCCTCACTGCGCGGCACCGCCCAGCAGATCGGCCGCGAGCAGCTCCAGGCCGTAGGAGCGACTGGCCTTCACGAGGACGACGTCCCCCGGGCGCAGCACCTCCGTGAGCCACGCGAGGGCAGCGCCCCGGTCCGGCACGTGCACCGACTCCTCCCCTGCGCGCCGCCCTGCGGCGGCCGCGCCTTCCGCTATGCCTACCGCATCGGCGCCGACGGCAACGACCAGGTCGACCCCTGCCGCGGCCGCGTCGCGGCCCAGCCGCTCGTGCTCGGCGGCGGCGTCCGGCCCCAGCTCGGCCATGCCCCCCAGGACGGCGATGCGCCGCTGCCCCGGCAGCCCGGTCAGCGCCGCCAGCGCCGCGCGCATCGACTCGGGGTTGGCGTTGTAGGCGTCGTTGACGACGGTGACGCCGTCGGCCCGCCGGTCGACCTCCATGCGCCATCGGCTGCGGCTCTCCGCTGCCGACAGCGCCGCGGCGACGGCGGCCGGGGCGAGGCCCACGGCCAGCGCGGCGCCGGCCGCCGACAGCGCGTTGGCGACCTGGTGCTCGCCGACCACCCGCAGCGCCACCGGGTGGCGCTCGCCCCCGGCGACCAGCGTGAAGCGGGCGCGGGCGTTCTCGTCCAGCCCGACGTCGACGGCGCGGACCGCGGCCTGCGCGGCGCGGCCCGTGGTCAGCACCCGGGCGCGCGTGCGGCCGGCCATGCCGAGCACCCGCGCGTCGTCGGCGTTGAGGACGGCGGTCCCCTCGGGGGGCAGCGCCTCCACGAGCTCCCCCTTGGCCTGCGCGATGCCGTCGGCGCTGCCGAACTCGCCCAGGTGGGCCGAGCCCACGTTGAGGACGATCCCGACCTCGGGCCGGGCCACCCGGCACAGGCGGGCGATGTGCCCCGGCCCGCGCGCGCCCATCTCGAGCACGAGGAACCGGGTCGTGACGTCGGCGGAGAGCACGGTCAGCGGCAGGCCGATGTCGTTGTTGTAGGAGCCCGGCGGGCTCACCGTGGGGCCGGCCGAGGCGAGGACCTGGCCGAGGAGGTCCTTGGTGGAGGTCTTCCCCGACGAGCCGGTGATGGCCAGCGTGCGCACGCCCGCGGCGGTCAGCCGCACGTGGACGCCGGCGGCGAGGCGGCCGAGCGCGTCGACCGGGTCGTCGACGACGACGCACGGGAGGGCCGGATCCGGGCGCGTGGCGAGCGCGGCGACCGCGCCGGCGGCCGCCGCCGCCCCCAGGAAGTCGTGACCGTCGGCCCGCTCCCCCACCACGGCGACGAAGAGGTCGCCCGCGGCGACCGCGCGGGAGTCCAGGGTCACCTTCCCGGTGACCGCGCCGTCGGACGGGACCGACAGCCGTCCTCCGGTCAGCTCCGCCACCTCGGCCAGCGACAGCCGGATCATGCCGGCGTCCCCGAGCCGGCGAGCACCTCGAGCAGCTGCGTGCGGTCGTCGAACGGGTGCACCGTGCCGGCCACCTCCTGGCCCGTCTCGTGCCCCTTGCCGGCGACCAGCAGGGTGTCGCCGGCCTCCGCCAGCCGCACCGCCGTCGCCAGGGCGGCGCGGCGGTCCCCCACCTCGAGCACCTCCGCGCGACGGTCGGCCGGCACCTCCCGGGCCCCGGCGAGCACCGCGGCGCGGATGCCGGCCGGGTCCTCCGACCGCGGGTTGTCGTCGGTGACCACCAGCACGTCGCTGCCCTCGGCGGCCACCCGGCCCATCTCCGGGCGCTTGCCCGGGTCCCGGTCACCACCGCACCCGAGCACGGTGATCAGCCGCCCGGGGGTGGCGCCCCGCAGGGCCGCGAGCGCGGTGCGCACGGCGTCGGGGGTGTGCGCGTAGTCGACGACGGCGACGAAGGGCTGGCCGGCCTCCACCGGCTCCATGCGCCCCGGGACCACGGTGGCGGCGAGCCCGGTGAGCGCGTCCTCGACGGCGACGCCGATGCCGTCCAGCAGGGCCACCGCCAGCACCGCGTTGGCCACGTTGAACCTGCCGGGCAGCCGCAGCCGCGCCGGCCAACTCCGGCCCCCGGGCCCGTGCAGCGTGAAGGTCGAGCCACCTCCGGGCGCCGTGGCCACGTCCGAGGCGGTCCAGTCGGCCACCGCCCCCTCGCTGCTGGCGACGGTGACCGGCCGCGGGCGGTCGGCCCGGGCCGCCAGCCGGCGGCCGTAGGCGTCGTCGACGTCGACGACCTCCACGTCGGCCCGGCCGTCGAACAGCAGCGCCTTGGCCTGGAAGTAGTCCTCCATGTCGCGGTGGAAGTCCAGGTGGTCCCGGCCCAGGTTGGTGAACCCGGCCGCGGCGAACCGCACACCGCCCACCCGCCCCTGGACCAGCGCGTGGCTGGAGACCTCCATGACGACGGCGGACACCCCGGCGTCGGCCATGCCGGCGAGCAGCGCGTGCAGGGCGGGCGCCTCCGGGGTGGTGCGGACGCTCGGGAGGGCGCTGACGGTGCCGTCCGCGGAGCGGGTCCGGGTCTGGACCGTGCCGATCAAGCCGGTGGCCCGCCCGGCGGCGGTCAGCCCCGCCTCGACCAGGTAGCTCGTCGTCGTCTTGCCGTTGGTGCCGGTGATCCCCAGGACGGTGAGCCGGCGGCTGGGCTCCCCGTAGACGCGGTCGGCGACGGCCCCGAGCACCTGCCGTGGGTCGTCGACGACGCACACCGGCAGGCCGGTCGCCAGCGCGTCGGCCCGGCCGGCCGGGTCCGTGAGCAGCGCCACGGCGCCCCGGGCGGCGGCGTCGGCCGCGTAGCGCACGCCGTGCGTGCGGGCGCCGGGAAGGGCGGCGTACAGGAAGCCGGGGCGCACCTCGCCGGACGCCAGCGTGAGCCCGGAGACGGCGACGTCGGCGGCGGAGCCCTCGGGCGCGCCGATCAGGTCGGCCAGCCGGGCGAGGGACAGCGGGCGGTTCCCCGTCGGCCGCGGGGCCGTCCCGGGGTCGGTCGGGGTCACGGGACTCCAATCTACCGGCGGCGGATGTCCGCACGGCGTCACCGCGCCCGGGCGCCGCTGCAGGGCCCCGCCACGAGCTCGCGAGCGGTGGGGGGCAGCGGGGTCCTTCCTCAGGGCGCGCCGGTCAGGGTGAACTCGGGGCGCGCGGTGCCCGACGGCACGACACCGTCGGCCATGAGCGCGGCCCGCATGATGTCGGCGAACACGGGCGCGGCCACCTGGCCGCCCTCGGCCGAGCTGGTGGGTCGCTCCAGGTCCACCGCGACGACGTACTGCGGGTCGTCCGCCGGGGCGAACCCGACGAACGTGGTCACGTAGCCGCCGCCGGCGTAGCAGTTGCACTCGGGGTTGGCGCGCTGCGCGGTGCCGGTCTTGCCGGCCACCCGGAAGCCCTCGACCTGGGCCAGCGGCGCGGTGCCGCCCGTGCCGACGACGGCC
Organism: Blastococcus sp. SYSU DS1021; assembly: GCF_054050995.1. Taxonomy (NCBI): domain Bacteria; kingdom Bacillati; phylum Actinomycetota; class Actinomycetes; order Geodermatophilales; family Geodermatophilaceae; genus Blastococcus; species Blastococcus sp. SYSU DS1021. The sequence continues at coordinate 25,187 of NZ_JBJHAL010000013.1, forward strand.
TCGAGCATGTAGGCCATCTGCTCGGCGGTGGACTCGCTCACGACGCGCGTCCGGGCCGGCTCCCCGGGCGACGTGGGGCGGCCGTCGGCGCCGGTCACCGACGACACGATCCGGGGCTCCACCCGCACCCCGCCGTTGGCGATCGCCTGGTAGACCGAGGCCATCTGCAGCGTGGTCACCGAGACGCCCTGGCCGATGGCCACGTTGGCGGCCCGCACCTCGCTCCACTCGCCCGATTCCTGGAGGATGCCGCGGCTCTCGCCGGGCAGCTCGATGCCGGTCTTCTCACCGACGCCGAACGCCCGCAGGTACTCCTCGAGCTTCTCGTCACCGACCTCGCGGGCCAGCATGATCGTGCCGACGTTGCTGGACTTGGCCAGGATGCCGGTGACGGTCCAGTCGACGGGGTCGTGGTTGTGCGCGTCCTTGACGACGCGGTCGCCGGCCTCGATCTGGCCGTCGACGGTCAGCACCCGGTCGGGCGTCGCGACGCCCTCCTCGACGGCGGCCGCGAGCGTCACCGCCTTCATGACCGAGCCGGGCTCGAACACGTCGGAGACCACGGGGTTGCCCAGCAGGGCGGGGTCGGTCGTGGCGTAGCTGCCCGGGTCGTACCCGGGGCAGGAGCCCATGGCCGCGACGCGTCCGGTCGCCACCTCCAGGACCACCGCCGAGGCCCGGGTGGTCGCGCCGTCGGCACAGGCCTGCCCCAGCCGCTCCTCGGTGACGAACTGCAGGTCCTGGTCGAGGGTGAGGGTGACGTCCCGGCCGTCGACGGCCTCGGTGACCTCGTCGATGCCCGAGGGGATCGGGTGACCGCCGCTGCCGACCTCCACGGTCCGCTCCCCCGGCGAACCGGAGAGCTGGTCCTCGAAGACCTGCTCGATGCCGGCCAGCCCGTTGCCCTCGCGTCCGACGAAGCCGACCACCTGGCCGCCCACCGCCCCGGACGGGTAGAGCCGCACCGGGTCGTCCCGGAGGTAGACGCCGGCGAGCTCCAGCTCCGCGACCGCGTCGGCCGTCTCCGGGGCGATCTGGGTGGCCAGGACCACGTACCGGCTGTCGGCGGAGAGCTTCTCGGTGAGCTCGGGCACCGGGACGTCGAGCAGCGTGGTGAGGGCGAGCGCGGTGCGCGCCGGGTCCCGGACCACGGTCGGGTCCGCCACGACCTTCGAGGCGTCGACGGTGTAGGCGAGCGGGTCGCCGTCCCGGTCGAGGATCTGGCCGCGGATCGCCGCCAGCGGGATGGTGCGCAGCCGGTCCTGCTCCGCCGCGCTGGCGTAGGAGCCGCCGTCGATGCCCTGGAGCACCACCAGCCGTCCGACGACGACGACGAGGAGGGTGATCAGGACGGCCAGCCCCCACCGGTTGCGGCGGCCGCGCTGCTCGACCGACAGCCCGGCACCGCTGCGCCGGGTACCGGGGATGCGACGGGGGACGAACGGCCCGGTCTCCCCCCGGCCGGCCGGGGACGGGCGGGGGGCGCGGGCGCCGGGTCCGCGGACGCTGCTCGGCACGGGTCAGTTCCCGCCCGGCGGCGCGGGCTCGGGCTCAGGCTCGGGCGCGGGCTCGGGAGCGGGAGCGGGCTCGGGTGCACCGCGCAGCGTCGTGGTGCCGTCGGGGCCGAGCACCAGGTAGCCGGCGACCCCGGCCGGGACCAGCCCGGCCTCCACCGCCGCCCGCGCGACGTCCGCAGGGGTGTTGCCGGCCACCACGAGCTGCTCCAGCCGCTGCACCTCCTGGGCACGCGCGGCGTTCTCGCCGCGCATCTGGGTCGCCTTCAGGCTGTCCACCGCGATGGCGGTGTTGAGCACCAGCAGCCCGAGGGTGGTGAGCGCGAGGAGCGCGACGACCAGGAGGACGAACGGCGCCTTGCGGGAACGCGCGGCGCTCCGCACCCTCCGGCGCGGCCGGGCGGCGGCACCGGTCGGTACCAGCCGCAGCTCCGGGCGGGGCGTGGCCCGGCCGGTGCCGCGCGCACCCGACGGCGAGGTGCGCGGAGCCGGACCGGTGGCCCGGGAGGGAGCGGTGCGGGCGTGGGGGGTGCGGGGAGCCGTGGCGCGCGGCAGGGGCGTGCGCACGGCGGCGGCCCGGGTCATGCCGCCCGCCGGATGCGCTCGGCCGCCCGCACCCGGGCCGACGCCGCCCGGGAGTTGCCGGCCGTCTCCTCCGGCCCGGGGGCCTCGCCACCGCGGGTGAGCAGGCGCAGCACCGGCCCGTGCTCCGGGAGCGGCACCGGTAGCTCCGGCGGGGTGCGGTCCGCGGCTCCCGCGGCCAGGGTCTGCTTCACGATCCGGTCCTCCAAGGAGTGGAAGGTGATGACGGCGACGCGACCGCCCACGGCGAGGGCGTCGATCGCGGCAGGGAGGGCACGCTCCAGCGCGCCGAGCTCGTCGTTGACCTCGATGCGCAGAGCCTGGAACGTCCGCTTCGCGGGGTGGCCACCGGTCCGCCGGGTGGCCGCGGGGATGGACTCGCGGACGAGCTCGGCCAGCCGGGCGGTGCCCGTGAACGGCTCGCGGGCCCGCTCGCGGTCGATGGCGGCGGCGATCCGCGAGGCGAACCGCTCCTCGCCGTAGACCCGCAGCACGCGCGCGAGGTCCTTCGGCGGGTAGGTGTTCACGACGTCGGCTGCCGTCCGGGGGGCGCCCGGGTCCATGCGCATGTCGAGCGGGGCGTCGGTGGAGTAGCTGAACCCCCGGTCGGGCCGGTCCAGCTGGAGCGAGGAGACCCCGAGGTCGAACAGGACGCCCTGGACCTCGTCGATGCCGAGCCGGTCGAGCACCTCGGGGAGCTCGTCGAAGACGGCGGGCACGACCGTCACGCGCCCGGCGTGCCCGGCGGCCTCGATCCGTCGGGTGGCCTCGGCGCGGGCGTCCGGGTCGCGGTCCAGCCCGACGACCCGCAACCCCGGGCTCGCCTCGAGCATCGCGAGGGTGTGGCCGGCCAGCCCCAGCGTCGCGTCGACCATCACGGCACCGTCGGCGGCGCACGCCGGGCCGAGGAGCTCGAGGACCCGGTCCAGCAGCACCGGCACGTGCACCGGGGGCTGCCCGGGCCCGGGGGCCGCGGCAGGTCCGGTGCTGCTCATCGTCTGCTGCCTCTCGAGTGGTCCTGACGGGTCCCGCGATGGTGCCGCGCCGCGGGCGGCCGCTGGGGGACGCGGAAGCGGGGGCGTGCGGGATCGGGCGGGTGGGGGGCAGGAGGTGGGTGGGGCGCGGTGGGGTGGGTGGGGCGCAGTGGGGCCGGTGGAGCGCAGTGGGGCGGCGGGAGGCCGGATCCGGGGGGGGTGTCCGGCCCCGCGGCTCCGCCTGGCGTCGGGGAAGAGCGTCAGGTGGGGTTCCGCGGGGCCGGTGGGTCACCCCCTGCCGGCGAGGGGCCGGCCCGCTGATCCGTGCGGTCCTCCTCGTGGGACCGAGCCGCGGGGAAGGCGGCTGGGGCCCGGTCCGGTCGAGCCGCGGGGAAGGCGGCTCGAACGGGTGCGTCGCGGAGGCCGGTGGGAGCGGGTGGGGCGATCCCGGGATCACGACAGCGTCGGCATCCCCTCGCTCTCCATGTCGGCGAAGGCGGCCTCCTGCTCGGCCACGTAGGCGTCCCAGGTCGCGGAGTCCCAGATCTCGAAGCGGGTGTCCACGCCGACGACGACGACGTCGCGGTCCAGGTGGGCGTACTCGCGCAGGCTCGCGGGGATGGTGATGCGGCCCGTCTTGTCCGGCTCCAGCTCCACCATCGAGCCGAAGCTCATGCGGGCGCGCATGCGCGCCGCGGCGGTGTCGGAGGGTGCCATGGCGGCCATCGCGGCGCTCTGCTCGGCGACCCGGGCCATCGTCAGCCCGTAGATGCAGCGCTCCTGGCCCTTCTTGATCACCATGCCGTCGGCCACCTGGTCGCGGAAGCGGACGGGGAGGGCGAGCCGGCCCTTTTCGTCGAGGCGCAACTGGTAGCTGCCGACGAACACCGGATCACCCCCTGCATCGGTCCTCCCATGGCTCTGCAGCTCCCCCGGACGGGACCCTGCCTCCCCACCAGGCGACACAGTAACCCACTGGCCCCCACTGGACACCACCTGAGGCCGTGTCGTGACCCACCGCCCCCACCTCGCGGAACGCCCTCGCGACCGGGGTCGCGGAGCACCGTGATCCGCGTCCGGGACGGGGGGTCGACTGCGCACGTACGGTGGAGCGGTGACGGAGGCGACACGGTCCGCCGACGGGACGGCCGACGCGTCGGTCGACGTCGCCGCGGAGGGCGCACGCATCGCGGCCGCGGTCAGCCGCGTCGTCCAGGGCAAGGAGGACGTCGTCCGGCTGGCACTGGTCGTGCTGCTGGCCGAGGGCCACCTGCTGATCGAGGACGTGCCCGGGGTCGGCAAGACCACGCTGGCCAAGGCGCTGGCCGGCGCCGTCGACGCCAGCGTCCGGCGCATCCAGTTCACGCCCGACCTGCTGCCGAGCGACGTGACGGGGGTGGCTGTCTACGACCAGGAGACCCGGGCGTTCGAGTTCAAGCCGGGGGCGATCTTCGCCAACCTGGTCGTGGCCGACGAGATCAACCGCGCCTCCCCCAAGACCCAGTCGGCGCTGCTGGAGTGCATGGAGGAGCGGCAGGTCACCGTCGACGGCGTGAGCTACCAGCTGGCCCGCCCGTTCCTGGTCATGGCCACGCAGAACCCGCTGGAGATGGAGGGCACCTACCCCCTCCCCGAGGCCCAGCGCGACCGGTTCACCGCCCGCGTGTCCATGGGGTATCCCGATCCGGCCGCGGAGCTGGCCATGCTCGACGACCGCTCCACCGCCGACCCGCTGACCGCCCTGCGCCCGGTGGCCGACGCCACCCTCGTCCGGTCCCTGGTCGCCGCCGTGGGCCGGGTGCACGTCGCCGAGGCCGTCCGCCGGTACGTCGTCGCCCTGGTCGAGGCCACCCGCCGGTCACCCGACCTGCGCCTGGGCGCCTCCCCGCGCGCCGGCCTGCAGCTCCTGCGGGCCGCCCGCGCCTCCGCCGCCCTCGACGGGCGTGACCACGTGCTGCCCGACGACGTCCAGGCCCTCGCCGTGCCGGTGCTGGCCCACCGCCTCCTGCTCAGCGGGGAGGCCGTGGTCGGCCGGCGCAGCGCCGAGCAGGTGGTGGCCTCGCTGGTGGCCTCCGTGCCGGTCTTCCGCGGGCGCTGAGCGTGCGCGGCGTTCCCGGCCGGTCCGTCGGGGCCCTCACGACCCGCGGCCGCTGCCTCCTCGCCGGGGGCCTGACGCTCGGGCTGGTGGGGGCGGTGCTCGGCGAGCGGTCGCTGGTGCAGCTGGCCGCCTTCGTCCTGGTCCTGCCGCTGCTCGCCGCCGTCAGCGTGGCGCGGGGGCGGTTCCGGGTCACCACCCGGCGCACCGTCACCCCGCAACGGGTGCCGCGCGGCACGCCGGCCGAGGTCGAGCTGCAGCTGCAGAACGCCGACGCGCGGCGCGGCGGGCTCTGGCTGCTGACCGAGCAGCTGCCGGCGGCGCTGGGCCGCTCGCACCGGTTCACGGTGGCCGGCCTGGCCCCGGGCGCCGGCACCACCGTCAGGTACCGGCTGGTCGGTCGACACCGCGGCCGCTACCAGCTGGGGCCGCTGCGGCTGCGGGTCGTCGACCCGTTCGGCCTGGTCGAGCGCACCGCCGTCGGCTCCGACACCGCTCCCCTGGTCGTGGTGCCCCGCGTCCGACCGCTGGGGCGCGGTGGCCCGGGTGGCGGCCGGGGTGGCGACGACGGCACGCACCGCGCGTTCGCCGTCCACGGCGACGACGACATCAGCGTCCGCGAGTACCGGCGCGGTGACGACCTGCGCAGGGTGCACTGGCGGGCGAGCGCGCGCACCGGCGAGCTCATGGTGCGGCTCGAGGAGCAACCGTGGCGCGCCCAGGGCACCCTGCTGCTGGACACCCGGGCGCGCGCGCACCTGCTGGCTCCGGCGTGGGACGCCTCCCGGCGCGCTCCGGGGCCGCCGGGCGACGACCAGCCACCCGCCGACAGCCTGGAGTGGCTGGTCGAGGCGGCGGCCAGCATCGGGGTCGCGCTGGCCCGGCGCGGCGCCCGGCTGCGGGTCGTGACCAGCACCGGGGAGCTGACGCCCGATCCCGGCGCCGCGGCGCTCGGCGCCGAGGAGCTCCTGGACCGGCTGGCCGTCGTCGGGGCCTCCCGGGTCGGCGACCTGTCCGACGCCGCGTCGGCCGCGTGCCGCGCCGCCGGCGACGGGCCGCTGATCTGCCTGCTGGGCGCGGTCGGACCCGACGACGTGGCCGACCTCGTGCGGCTGCGCCAGGGACCGGTGCCCGGCCTCGCCGTGCTGCTGGACGTGGCGACCTGGGGCGAGCCGGGCCGCGGCCGGCGCAGCGCGACCGGTGCCGCGCTGGACGCGCTCTCGGCCCAGCGCGACCAGGCCGTCGCCGCCCTCGCCGCGGCCGGCTGGCGGGTGACCACCGCGTCGGCCGGGCAGGACGTCGGCGAGGCGTGGGCCGCGCTGACCGGAACTCCCGTCGGGGCGCCGGCATGACCGCGACGGACGTCCGCACCCCGGTCGCCGCCGCGGCAGCGACCCTGCTCGGCGCGCTGGCGCTCTCCCCCGTCTTCACCAGCCGGGCGTGGGTGCCACCGGTGGTGACGGTCGTCGTCGCCGTGCTGGCCGGCGGCCTGGCGCTGCGCGCGGCGGTCGCCCGGCTCGCCGGCGACCGCGCACGCTCGTGGCCGGTCGAGGCGCTGGGCCCCGTGGTGGTGCCGGTCGGTCAGCTCGTCCTCGTCGCCTGCGTGCTCACGGCCGTGTTCGTGCCGGATGCCGCGCCGGCCGGGGTGCTGCCCACGCCGGCCGCGCTGGCCCGGCTCGCCGAGGTCTTCGGGGCGGGGGCGGCCGAGATCCAGGAGCAGGCCACGCCCGCGCTCCCGCTGACCGGCCTGCTCGCCCTCACCACCTTGTTCGTCGGGCTGGTGGCCGTCGCGGTGGACCTGCTGGCGGTCACCGTGCGGCAGGCGGCGGTGGCCGGGGCCGCGCTGCTCCCCCTGGTGTGCGTGCCCGTGGCGACGGTGACCGGCGGCATCGGGCTGGTGGCGCTGGTCGGGCCGGCCGCCGGCTTCGCCGTGCTCCTGTGGGCCGACCAGCGCCGCTCCCTGGAGGGACCCACCGGCGGTGGCACCGCCGTGCGCATCGGCGTGGTCGCGGTGGCGGCGGGCGCCGTCCTGGGCACCGCGGTGCCCACCCTCCCCGAGGGCTCGTTCGCCACCGGGCTCGGCGGCGGGGCGGGGTCGGCCACGGGGACCTCCCTGGACCCGGCGGCGGAGCTGCGGGGGCAGCTGACCCTGCCCGAGCCGATCGAGCTGCTGCGCGTGGACACCTCGGTGGAGGACCCCGGCTACCTGCGCGCGGTGGCGCTCGACGAGTACGACCCGGTGGAGGGCTGGTCGCTGAGCAACCTCGACGGCGAGGTCTCGGTCGCCGAGGACGACCTCCTCGCTCCGCCGCCGGCCCGCCAGCCGGCCCGCCAGGTGGTCGCCGAGGTGCAGGTGCTGGACCACGACGACCGGTTCCTCCCCGTGCCGACCTCCCCCCTCTCGGTCCGCACCGACGGCGAGGACGGCGCGTGGCGCTTCGACGACGCGACCGGGACCGTGTTCGGCCGCGGGATCACCACCGCTGGGCTGACGTACCGGGTGACCGCGATCGAGCCGCGCCCGTCCGACGAGCTGCTCGCGCGCGCGGCCCCGCTCCCCGCGGACGACCCCCTGCAGCAGCGCTTCGGCGCGCTGCCCGAGCTGGACCCGGCGATCACCGACCTGGTCGCCGGGCTGACCGAGGGCGCAGGCACCCCGTACGAGCGCGTGCTGCGCATCCAGGCGTACCTGACCGACCGGTCCAACGGGTTCGTCTACAGCCTCTCCACCGCCCCCGGCACCAGCGGCGACGACCTGGTGGACTTCCTGCGGCTCAAGCGCGGCTACTGCGAGCAGTACGCCGGCGCCATGGCGGTGCTGGTCCGCCAGACGGGGCTGCCCGCCCGCGTGGCGCTGGGGTACACGCCCGGCGACGTCTCGCCCGACGGAACCCGGCTGGTCACCAGCGACGACGCCCACGCCTGGGTGGAGGTCTGGTTCCAGGGGATCGGGTGGGTGCCCTTCGACCCCACGCCGCTGGCCGCCGACCGGCAGGTGGAGCTCCCCTGGTCGCCGCGGACCACGGCGCAGGAGCGGCTGGACGCCGCACCGGCCGTCCCCGCGCCGTCGGTGGCGCCTCCGCCGGCGGCCCCCCGGACGGACCGCCTCCCGCAGGCGGCGCCCCAGGTCGCCGCCCCGACGCAGACCGGGGCCGACCGGGGTCCGCTGCTGATCGGCGCGGGACTGCTGGCGCTCGGCGCCGTCGTCCTGGCCGCCCCGGGCTCCGCGCGTGCCCTGCAGCGCCGCCGCCGGCTGGCCGGGGGCGGGACGTGGGCGGAGCTGCGCGCCACCGCCACGGACCTGGGCGTGCACCTGCATCCCTCGTGGACCCCGCGCCGGGTGGCCGACGCGCTGGCTCTCACCCTGACCCGGGGGCCCGGCGGACCGTCGGTGGAGTCGTCGGTGGCGGCCGTGCGCCGGCTGGCCCGCGCCGAGGAGGCAGCCAGCTACGGGCGGCCGGGCAGCGCGCGACCGGACGCCGAGCTGCAGGCGGCGCTGCGGACGGCCCGCCGGGGGCTGCTCGGGGCGCGCCCGCGGGCGGTGCGGGTGCGGGCGCTGCTGTGGCCGGCGTCACTGGTGGCCGAGATCCGGGAACGGGGCGCCCGGTGGGCCCGGTACGGCTCCGGCCGCCGTCCGGGGCGGACGGCGGCCGGGAGGTCGGTGCGCGAGGGCTACTGGTCGTAGCGGCGGCGGAAGCGCTCCTCGAGCCGGTTCTTCATCGGCTGCCGCCCGCGCTTGCCACCGCGGCCGGCGGCCGAGGAGCCGCGCGGCCCGGCGGGCCCGGCGGCCTCGACCGCACCGGTGGCCCCCCGGTAGTGCAGCACCCCGAGGGCGGCACCGCCGAAGGCGACCAGGAATCCCAGGACGCCGAGCGGGACGGACTCGGCGACCGCGCCGGCGACCAGGACGGCGAGGCCGACCAGCACCAGCAGGGCACCGAGTTGCAGTTTGCGGCGAGCCTTCTGACGGCGATCGCCGGTGCGGACCGAGGATGCGAACTTCGGGTCGTCATCGACGAGGGCGCGCTCGATCTGCTCCAGCAGACGCTGCTCGTGCTCGGAGAGCGGCACGTCGACCTCCAAATGGGCGGAGCCAGTTCCGTCGGAGGCTCCCGCCGACGGTATCTCCGAGGATACGAGCCGATTGGACGCGGCGAAAGGCGACGCCACGGTGACCGGCCCGACGCGCCGGCCGATCACTCCTCCGGGTGCAGCCCGCGGCGCGTCGTGCCTGGTCAGCGAGCCGCCCGCCCGACCGGCCCCGAGGAGCCCAGCAGCGTCGCCGGCCGGACCGCTCCCGCTCCGAAGCGCCGGGCGGCGCGATCGGCGGCCAGTTCCGCCTCCCGGCGGCCGTGCTCGCGCGCGCCGAGCTCCAGCTGCCGGGGGGCGGAACCCGCCTCGACGAGCCGTTCGGCCCGGACGCCGACCAGCCGGATGCGGGTCCGGTCCAGGCCCAGGGCGTCGTAGAGGGCGCGGGCCGTGTCGTAGAGCTCCTGCCCCACGTCGGTGGGCGCGGCCAGCGTGCGACTGCGGGTGATCGTGGTGAAGTCGGCGAAGCGGACCTTGATGCTGACCGTGCGGGCCAGGCAGCCGGTCGAGCGCAGCCGCCCGGCCGTCCGCTCCGCCAGCCGCAGCAGCTCGCGGTGGACCACCCTGGGGTCGTCGACGTCGGCGGCGAAGGTCTCCTCCGCGCCGGTGGAGCGCTCGGGCTCGTCGGGGACGACCCGCCGGGGGTCGCGCCCCCACGCGAGTTCGTGCAGGTGGGCGCCCGCGGCGGCACCCAGCGCCCGCTGGAGGGTCTTCGCCGGCACGTGGGCCAGGTCGCCCACGGTCCGCAGCCCGAGCCGCAGGAGCGTCTCCTCCGTCTTCGGACCCACTCCCCAGAGCGCACCCACCGGCAGCGGGTGCAGGAAACCCATGACCTCCGGGGGGCGGACGACGAGCAGCCCGTCGGGCTTGGCCCGGGTGGAGGCGAGCTTCGCCACGAACTTGGTGCCGGCGACCCCGACCGAGCAGGTGATGCCCTGCTCGTCGAACACCCGGGCGCGGAGGTACTCGCCGATGGCCACGGGGTCACCCAGCCGCCGGCCGGCGCCCGAGACGTCCAGGAACGCCTCGTCCAGGCTCAGCGGCTCGACCAGCGGGGTGATCGACCGGAACAGCGCCATGACCGCCCGGGACACCTCGGCGTAGAGCGCCATGTCCCCCGGCAGCACCGTCGCCGTCGGGCACAGCCGCAGCGCGCGGGCGGTGGGCATGGCCGCGTGCACCCCGTACCTGCGGGCCTCGTAGGTGGCCGAGGTGACCACGCCGCGGTTCCCGGCCCCGCCGACGATCACCGGCGTGCCGGCCAGCTCCGGGCGCCGGCGCACCTCGACGCTGGCGAAGAAGGCGTCCATGTCGATGTGCAGGACGGTGCACCCGTCCGCCCGTCCGACGCCGCCCGCCACCGCCACCTCCCGCACGTCCCCGTGGATCGAACATGCGTTCGACCCACGGGAACGATAACGGTCCGGCGCCGGGGCGGCCGACCGGCGCGCCCCGGCCCGCCGAGGTCAGCGGGCGACGACCTCGGTGTCCTGCTTGCCCGGCCACATCTTGGCGCCGATCACCCCGCCGAGCGCGGAGGCGATGATCGACAGACCCAGCCCGAGGACCGCCCAGCTGGCGGCCGAGCGCGCCGTCTCGGCGGCCTGGCCGGCCTGGATGTCGGGCAGGTTGGCCTGCTGGATGCCGGCGACGTCGGTGACCACGCCGGCCAGGGAACCCAGCAGGGCACCGCCACCGAACAGCGTCAGCAGCACGATGGTGACCACGGTCAGCGCCCACACCAGGATGCCGTGGAGCAGCCCCTCGCTGACCCCGCGCCACAGCGCGGTCGCCCCGGCGGTGAGACCACCCAGGAAGAGGGCGAGCAGCCCGTTGATGCCGCTGATCAGGTCGGCGTTGTTCCCGTCACCACCTCCCATGTCCCACCAGCCCAGGGCCAGCGTGGCCAGCTGCAGCAGCAGGAAGGTGGGCACCGCGACGATCAGGCCGGCCCAGACCGGGCCCCAGCGGACGCGGTCCCGGCGCGTGGGCGGCGTCTGGTGGTGCGTGTCCCGGAGGCCTACGCGGCTCGCCCCTTCGTCCCTGGCCGGGTCCAGCCGGCCACCCGACGTCTCCTGGGTCACGTCGGCGCTCGCGCCTGTCTGCGTACGACCCTCTGTCATGACATCTCCTCCTCGTGCGTCGTCTCGTGCCTCTGACCCCTCAGAGGTGCCCCTCAGGGGTGGACCCACACGAGATGCCCGCCAGGAAGGAGACGACTGCACCGGACGCCGAGCCGTCACGCGATCGTGACCCTCCCCGCACAGCGGAAACCGCTGGCCGGACGGCAGGTGTCAGACCCGGGTGAGGGAGGTAAGCAGCGACGCAGGGACGGCCGGCCGGCCGCCCCTGATCGACCTGGACGGAGATGCCATGGCGCTCGACGACGACGACATGACCAGCACGGAGGGCCCGGCCGACGGCGGCGCCTCGGGCACCCCGGGCGCCCATGACGGTGGCGCGGACGGCGGTGCCGACAGCGGCGCGGACGGTGGCGCCGACGGCGGTGCCGACGGCGGCGCGGACGGCGGTGCCGACGGCGGTGCCGACGGCGGCGCGGACGGCGGCGCGGACGGCGGCGCCGACGGCGGTGCCGACGGCGGCGCGGATGGTTCGGCCTGAACGAGCACCCGACCCCGCGGGGCCGGACGGAGCCACAGCTCCGCCCGGCCCTGCGGCGGTGCACGAACATGGCCCCCGAGCAGTTCGCCCGGGAGCACTGGGCACGGCGCCCGCTCCTGACCCGCGCCGAGGACACCGGCAACTCCTTCACCGACCTGCTCGACCTGCCGGCGGTCGACGAGCTGCTCTCCCGACGCGGCCTGCGCACACCGTTCCTGCGGATCGCCAAGGACGGCGCGGTCGTCGACGCGAAGCGGTTCACCACGTCGGGCGGGGCCGGCGCGGAGATCGCCGACCAGGTCTCCTCGGACGCGGTGCTGCGGCTGTTCGCCGACGGGAGCACCGTCGTCCTCCAGGGGCTGCACCGGCTCTGGCCGCCGCTGATCGAGTTCGCCGACCAGCTGGCCGCCGACCTCGGCCACCCGACGCAGGTCAACGCCTACGTCACCCCGCCGTCGTCGCAGGGCTTCAGCCCGCACTACGACGTGCACGACGTCTTCGTGCTCCAGGTGGCCGGTGAGAAGCACTGGACCATCCACGAGCCGGTGCTGCCCGATCCGCTGCGCACCCAGCCGTGGAACGACCGCGCTGCCGAGGTGGCCGCGGCCGCCGAACGGGCACCGGTGATCGACGCGGTGCTGCGGCCCGGCGACGCCCTCTACCTGCCGCGTGGGTTCCTGCACTCGGCGAAGGCCCTCGGCGAGATCAGCGCGCACCTGACCGTCGGCATCCACTCGGTGACCCGCTGGGCGGCGGCCGAGTCGGTGCTGGACCTGGTGCGCACGCTGGCGGCCGAGGACCGCGCGCTGCGGAGCTCGTTGCCCCTCGGCGTCGACCTGTCCGATCCCGACGCCCTGGCCGACGACGTCGCCGCCGTCGTCGAGGGACTGCGGGAGTGGCTGGGCCGGGTGGACCCGGCCGACGTCGCCGACCGCCTGCGGGCCCGGACCTGGGCGCAGGTGCGGCCGGAACCGGTCGCACCCCTGGCGCAGTCCGTCGCCGCGGCCGCGCTGGACCCGGGGACGGTGCTGCGACTGCGCCGCCACCTGCGGTGCACCCTGCGCGACGCCGACGACGGCCGGGTGACCCTCGTGGCGGGCCGGCGCACCCACTCCTTCCCGGAGGACGCCCGGGCCGCGCTGACCGAGCTGCTGGCCGCCGGCGAGCTGAAGGTGGGCGACCTGCCCGGCCTCGACCCGGCGGACCGCCTGACGCTGGCCCGCCGGCTGGTGACCGAGTCGATCGCCACCGTGCCCGACGCGACCCTGCCCGCCACCGGGCACGGCGGGCGGGGGGCGGCGTCCGGGGAACCCCGGTGACCCGGTGGAGGGCGTGACCGCACCGGACCCGGCGGGGAAGGACGACTTCTGCCGCACGGAGGTCCCCGCCCGCCCGCCGGGCCGGCTCGACGCCGGCCGCTGCTCGGTGCAGGCGCTCGAGCGCGGCGACTCGGGGGTGGGGACGGCCTCACCGGTGTCCCGCTGGCTGCTGGTCGAGCAGCCGGGGCCGTGGGGACGGCAGGCGCTGCTCCAGTCGAGGTTCGACGCACGCGTGGCCCGGTTGCTCGCCGAGCGGGCCGAGCGGGAGGGGGTCCGGGTCCTGCTGGTCCGCCGGCCCGGCGACCGGCTGGCCGACTCCGGCCGGCGCTGGGCCTACGCCGACAGCCGGCTGGGCCGGGAGGGGCTGTGGTGGTCGGTGCGCTCGACCGACGCCGACCTGCTCAGCGCGCCGTGGGACGGGTCGGTCGGCGAGCCGGCGTCCGGGCCGGCCTACCTGGTGTGCACGCACGGCGGCCACGACGCCTGCTGCGCGCTGCGCGGCCGTCCGCTGGCCCGTGCCCTGCCCGCGCCCGGCCCGACCGACGTGTGGGAGTGCAGCCACCTCGGGGGCGACCGGTTCGCGGCGAACGTGCTGGTGCTGCCGCACGGCTTCTACTACGGGCAGGTCCCCGGGGACGGCGGGCTGGTCGTCGCCGCGCACGACCGGGGGCAGGTGGCTCTGCCGTGGTTGCGCGGACGGGCAGGGCTGCCCGCACCGGTGCAGGCCGCCCAGCACTACGCGCGCGAGGAGCTCGGCGTCCTCGGCGTCGACGAGCTGCCGCCGGTCCGCTCGACCCGGCGGGAAGCGGCGGACCCGGGCGCGGAGCGGTGGGAGGTCATCCTGACCGGCCCGGCGGGGCCGGTCACCGTCACCGTGGAGAGCCGGCCGTCACCGGAGACGGTGCACCTCACCTGCTCCGCCACCACGGCCGGCCGGGTGCGCACCTGGCACCACCTGTCGCTGTCGGCACCGCCGGGCTGACCCGCCCGGCTCAGCGGAGCGCGCGTCCCCGGGCGGCGAGCAGCGGGATCGCCAGCTCCGTCGCGGTCAACGACCCGTGGTAGGCGGCCAGCCGGCTCGGCCCCGGCTCCAGCCGGGGGCTGACCAGCGCCCAGCTACCGCGGGCCAGCGCCACGACGTCCCCGATGCGGGCCGCCAGCGCGTCGTCCACCGGCCCGAAGATTCCGCTGGCGACGGCCTCGTCGCGCCCCACCACCCACGCCCGGTCGCCGAGGACCCCGCGCCAGCGGGCCAGCACGTCGGCCTCCGCCCCGGGCTCGGTGTGCACGTACCGGGCGCGGGGTTCACCGGCGAGCACCCGCACCCCGTCGGCGAGGTCGGGCTCGTCGTCGAGGTCCAGCCGCGTCGCGGCGGGGACGTCGAGCATCCCGTGGTCGGCGGTGACCAGCAGCGCGGCGTCGTCGGGCAGGCCGTCGACCAGCTGCGCGACGACGCGGTCGACCAGGGCGAGCTGCGCGCGCCAGCTGGGCGAGTCGACCCCGCGGACGTGGCCGGTGAGGTCGAGCTCGGCCATGTAGCCGTAGACCAGGGACCGTCGGCCCGCCTCCAGGCCCGAGCGCATGAGCGCGGTGAGGTCCCCGGGCCCCACCGCCCCGGTGTACTCGGCCCCGCGGTAGGCGGCCACGGTGAGGCCCGATCCCGCATAGGCCCACGGCCCGACGGCGGTGACCGCCACCCCGTCGGCGGCGGCGCGCTCGAAGACGGTGGGCTGCGCCTGCCAGTCGGCGGGGTCGGGGTCGTCGGTCCACTGGGTGTGGTTGAGGGTGCGCCCCTCCCCCGGCACCTCGGTGACGAAGCCCAGGATCCCGTGGCTGCCCGGGGGCAGTCCGGTGCCGATGGTGGTGAGGCTGACCGGGGTGGTGCTGGGACAGGGCGCCTGCAGGGTTCCGGCCGGGCTGCTCATGCCGGCCAGCGTGGGCGCCAGGTCGGCGTGCGCCCGGACGAGGTCGGCGCCCAGGCCGTCCACGAGCAGGACCGCCACGCGGCGGGCCCCGTGCAGCGCGTCGGCCAGGCCCAGCGGGTCGGCGGGCAGGTCCCCCCGGGGCACCGGCGTCCCCAGCGCCGCCGCGACGCCGGGCAGCACGTCGGCGAGGGTGGCGACGCCGTAGGCCGGCCGGTGCAGGTCGGGCGGCAGCACGCCGTCGCCCTCCCCGGTCACGCGCGGGTCGCCAGCAGGTGGAGGCCTGCGGCGACCTCGCGGTAGGGCGAGGTCTCGGCGAGCGCGAGCTCGAGGTCCCGGACGGCGGCCGGATCGGCCCCGGAGGCGGAGTCGAGCAGGTCGGCGACGACGGAAATCCCGCGCCAGGCGCCGGGGGTCAGACCGGCACCGCCGACGAGCGCCAGGAGCTCGTCGGGGCTGAACCGGCGGCGGAGCGGCCGGCCGGGGTGGGCGTCCTGGTCCCGGAGCTGGGCCAGCGCCTCCGCGGGGTGGCCGCCGACGGCTCGGGCGAGGACCGCGCCGGCCCGGTTGGCGACGGCGAGGCTCACCCGGCCGCCGGGCCGCAGCGCGCCGGCGATCTCGGCCAGCGTGACCCCGGGGTCGTCGACCACCTCGAGCACCGAGTGGCACAGCGCGAGGTCGTACCCGCCCTCGTCGTCGGCGAGGACCTCGTGCAGCAGGTCGCCGTCCCCCTGGACACCGCGCACCCGCCCGCCGACACCCGCCGTCTCGGCACGCCGGCGCAGGGTGGCCAGGGCGTCGGCGCTGGGATCGACGACGGTGACGGTGTGCCCCAGGCGGGCCAGCGGGACGGCGAACATCCCGCTCCCCCCGCCGACGTCGAGCACGCGCAGCGCGTCACCGGCGTCGACCAGCGGGTCGAGCGCGGCCCACACGGCGGCGGTGCGGGCGGGCAGCTGCTCCGCGGTCGGCGGAGCGGGAACGGTCGGCACCCACCGGAGCCTAGTGGCGGAGCGCGGCGCCCACCGCTTCCCCGCCGGTGGGCGCCGCGGGCCCGGGCTACGCGTCCGCGCCGTCGGCGGCCCGCCGGATCTCGGCCAGGTCGATGCGGCGCATCTGCAGCATCGCCTGGGTGGCACGCTGGGCGCGGCCGGGGTCGGGGTCACCGAGCAGCGTCATGAGCTCCGCCGGGATCACCTGCCAGGAGACACCGAAGCGGTCCTTGAGCCACCCGCACATGCTCTCCTCGCCGCCCTCGGTGAGCCGGTGCCAGTAGTGGTCGGCCTCCTGCTGGTCGGCGCACATGATCTGGAAGGAGACCGCCTCGGTGAACGAGAACTCCGGGCCCCCGTTGAGCGCGGTGTACTCCTGGCCGTCGAGGGTGAAGTCCACGGTCACGACGTCGCCCTCCTTCATCGGTGGGGGCAGGCCGGGCCCATAGCGGGTGACCTTCCCGATGCCGGAGTTCGGGAAGACCGAGGTGTAGAGCGCCGCGGCCTCCTCGGCGGTGCCGTCGAACCACAGGCACGGGATCTGTTTGGGCATGGCCGGTCCTCCTTCGCGCCGGCCGGATGCCGACGTCGGTGGTCGGACCGCGCCCGGCCCGTGGACTCATCGGTCCGTCGACCCTGCGCTGGTCGATCGTTTGGCCGGCCCTCGTCGACGGGCACCCGAACGGGTCATCACACGCCGACCACGAGGAGATCCCCATGGGCCGTTCCGCCCGCCCCCGCCTGATCCGCCGGACCGCGGCCGCGTTCGCCATCACCGCCGCGTCCCTCACGACGGTCGCCTGCGGGGACGACGTGGTCGACGACGACGTGGAGCAGAACATCGAGCAGGGCGTCGACGACGTCGAGCAGGAGGTCGAGGACGCCACCGACGGCGAGGGCTGAGCGCACTGGCCGCAGACCACCGGAACGCACGGTTCCGGTTCGGGCGGGATCGCGGCTAGCCTGCTGCCCGTGACGGTCCTGATCGGTGCCGGGCTGATCCTCGCCGGGGCGGCCGTGGCCGTGCTCCAGGTACGGCTCGCCGCGGCCTCCTCGGGACCGCCGCCGCGCAGGTGGCACGTGTCCGAGTCGCTCCCCCGTGGTCAGCGGTACGGCTCCGACATCGCCATCGCGGTCCTGCTCTGCGCCGGTGCGTTCGTCGTCGCGCACGGCCGACCGGGGTGGGTGTTCTACGTGGCGATCGTCGGCGCCGCGCTCGTCACCGCCGCCGCGCAGGCGCTCGCTCTGCGCGCGCTGCCCGAGCGCGCCGAGCACTGACGGGCGAGCGTGCGGTCGGGAGCCCACCTCAGTGACCGGAGCTGCCCGGGCTGGAGTGCCAGAGCTTGCGGGGTGGCGCGGCCGCGGCCCGCCGGGCGGCGCCCTTGGTCTCGTCGCCGGCGGGCTTGATGTCGGCGTAGGGCGACATCCGGAACCCGGTCGGGTGGACCAGGACCGGCCGCACGACCACCGGCCGGGAGCCGTGCGAGGCCGCGGCCCCCGCGATCGCCTGCTCGGTGTACTCCCCCGGAGCCGCCATCAGCTCGGCGACCGACTCGAGCCCGCCGGCCTCCCAGGCCTCGTGCAGCGCCGGGAGCTCCCACGCCCCGGTGGCCCGCAGCGACACCCCGCGCGGCCCCGTCCGGCGCAGCACCCCGCGGATGACCAGCAGCCACGAGTGGAAGACCGTCGCGGCGTAGGGGCCCTGCGCGTCCTCGAAGAAGGTCGAGTCGGTGCAGCCGGTGCCGTCGTCGAGGGTCACGAACACCACCCGGCGCCCGGACCGGATCGGCGGGGTCTGGGTGGCCACCTTGACGCCGGCCACCAGCACCTCCGCGCCGCTGCGGCAGCCGAGGAGCTCACCGGCCGGCACCGCGCCGAGCGCCGACAGGAACGGCCGGTAGAAGTCGATCACGTGCCGGCTGGCGTCCAGCCCGAGCACCTCCAGCTCTGCCCGCACCAGCTCGGCGTCGGTGAACTCGGGCAATCCGCTGCTCTCTGCCCACTCCGGGCCGGCCGGCTCCCCGGCGGACTCTTCGGACAGCTCCAGCCCCATGAGGTCCAGGCTCAGCTGCCCGTCGGACGTCGCCCGCGCGCCGCTGCGGCTCCACCGGTCGAGCTCGCTGATCTGCAGCAGCAGGTCGCGCCGGGTCACCTGCCGGCGCCGGCGGGTCGGCCGGCCGGCCTCCCGGTCCCGCATGCCGAAGCCGTAGAGCGAGTCGAAACCACCGGCCAGCACCAGCCGCTCGACCACCGGGCGGGATACCGACGCCCGCGCCCAGAAATCCGTCAGTGACCGATAGGGCTGGCCGGCGACGACCCGCGCCACCTCGTCGTCGGATATGCCCTTCACGTCGGCCAGCGACAGCCGGATGCCATACCGCGTCGGGTCGGGCATCGCCGCGGGCATCCACTCCGGACGCCGCCAGCCCGAACTCTCAGCCTCCACCTCACGGTCAGGGCTCGTCGCGTCGTCGTCCACGTCGTCGTCCGCGACCAGCCGTTCGACGCGGTAGCTGCCGGTCGAAGCGTTGACGTCCAGGCCGAGCACCCGGATGCCGAAGTTGCGGGCGTCGTCGAGGATCAGCCGCTTCGGGTACATGCCGGGGTCGTGGGTGAGGACCCCGGCCAGGAAGGCCGCCGGGTGGTGGGTCTTCAGCCAGGCCGACTGGTAGGTGGGGAGCGCGAACGCCGCGGCGTGGGCCTTGCAGAAACCGAACGACCCGAAGGACGCCAGCACCTCCCACACCCGCTCGGCCACCTCCACCGGGTAGCCGGCAGCCAGCGCCCGCGGCACGAACCACGCCCGCACCTCCGGGTGGGCGTCCTTCTCCCCCAGGGCGCGGCGCACCTCGTCGGCCTCGGCCAGCGTGCAGCCGGCCATCCGGGCCACCACCTGCAGCACCTGCTCGTGGAAGACGACCACCCCGGCGGTCTCGGCGAGCGCGAACTCCAGGTCCGGATGGGGGTACTCCACCTCGCGCCAGCCGTTCCGGGCCATGAGGAAGGGGGTGACCATGTCGCTCTTCACCGGTCCGGGCCGGAACAGCGAGATGTCGATGATGATGTCCTCGAACGTCCGCGGCCCGAACTTGCCGACCAGCTCGCGCTGCCCCGGCGACTCGATCTGGAACATGCCGAGCGTGCGGGTGCTGCGGATCAGCTCGAAGGTCGTCGGGTCGTCCCGCGGGACGGCGTCGATGTCGACCGCCTCCTCGTCGACCCGCTCGATCTCGTCGAGGGCGTGCGCGATCGCCGACTGCATCCGGATGCCGAGCAGGTCCAGCTTGAGCAGCCCCAGCTCCTCGACGTCGTCCTTGTCGAACTGGCTCATCGGGTAGCCGAGGTAGCTGCTCTCCACCGGGGTGCGGTCCAGCAGCGTGGCGTCGGAGAGCAGCACCCCGCACGGGTGCAGGGCGATGTGCCGGGGCAGCCCGTCGAGCCGGGACACGAGGTCGAACAGCAGGTCGAGGTCGCCGGTGCCGCCGGCGCGGCGCGAGCCGTACCGGCTGGCCCGCAGCTCGGGGAGGTCGCGCAGCGCGGCGTGCACCTGGTTGGCCCGGATGTGCGGGAACGCCTTGGCGACGGCGTCGACCTCCGCCTGCGGCAGGCCCAGCGCGGCCCCGACGTCGCGGATCGCGTGGCGCACCCGGTAGGTGTCCATCATCGAGATGCAGCTGACCCGGTCGGCGCCGAAGCGGTCGATCACCGCGTCGTAGACCTCCATCCGGCGCGCGGACTCCACGTCGATGTCGATGTCGGGCAGCTGGTGGCGCAGCGGCGAGAGGAACCGCTCCATCAGCAGCCCGTAGCGCAGCGGGTCGACGTCGGAGATGCCCAGCAGGTAGGTGACCAGGCTGCCGGCGCCCGAGCCGCGAGCCGCCGCGCGAACCCTCAAGCTCTTGATGAGGTCGACCACGTCCGCGACGGTGAGGAAGTAGGACGGGTAGCCGAGGGAGTCGATGACCCCGAGCTCCTCCTCCAGCCGCTGCCGCACCCGGGTCGTGGGCACCACGCCCCGCCGCCCGAGCCCCGCCTCGCACCGGGCGCGCAGCACCTGCGCCGGGCCCATCCCCCGCTCCGCCGGCGTGGTGACGACGTCCAGCTCGGGGTACCGCACGCTGCCGATGCCCAGGTCGCCCGCGGGGTCCACGGCGCACTGCTCGGCCAGCCGGGCGGTGCGCTCGAGCAGCCGCAGGGCGGCGTCCCGGTCGGGGCCGGTCAGGTCCTCGGCGACCTCGGCCATCTCCTTGCCCGACTTCAGGTAGCCCTCGGCCGTGGTGCGGTCGACGTGCCGGGCGCCGAGCGGGACCAGCCGCCGGGCGGCGTCCAGCACGTCGGCGGTCGGGGCGTCGAGGGCGTCGACGTACCGGACCGCGTTGCTCAGGACCACCGGCACCTGCTGCTCGGCGGCGAACCGGAGCAGCGCCTGGGCGCGCTGCCGGTCACCCCGGCCCCGGTGGTGCACCACCTCCAGCGCCAGCCCCGGCCCGAAGACCGCCCGCCAGGCGTCCAGCTGCTGGCCGGCCAGGTCGGCCCGACCCGCCAGCAGCGCCCGGCCCACCGGGGAGTCGGGACCGAGCAGGGGGACCAGCCCGGAGGCGTGCTCGGCGGCGATCGCCAGCGAGCTCACCGGCTCGCCGCGGGTGCCGCGCAGGTGGGTGGCGCTGGTCAGCCGGCACAGCGACCGCCAGCCGGCCCCGTTCCGCGCGAGGAAGGTGACCCTGGGCAGCCGCGGGTCGACGTTCACCCCGCCCCGGGCCGGGGTCCGGCGCGGGGGCGCCGCGGCCCGCGACCGCGAGGACCGGGCCGCGGAGGGCTCCTCCCCCAGCACGTGCGCGAGCGCCGGCGGCACGCTGGTACCCAGCGCCGGCGCCACCGCCAGGTCGACCCCGAAGATCGGCCGCACCCCGGCCGACCGGCAGGCCAGCGCGAACTTCACCGCGCCGTAGAGCCCGTCCCGGTCGGTCAGGGCCAGCGCCGGCATGCCGTGCTCGGCGGCCCGGGCCACCAGATCGGCGGGGTGGTTGGCCCCGTACCGCATGGAGTAGCCGGAGGCGACGTGCAGGTGGACGAAGGGGTCACTCACGTCCGGGACCCGGTGGACCGGGACCCCGACCGGGACGGCGCCCCGCCGACCACGTGCGGCCTCGGGTAGCGGGGCGGCTCGGGCGGTGCGTCGACCCCGAGCCCGGCCTCGACCACGGCGAGGAAGCCCCGCACGTCACGGACCAGGTCGTCGGCCTCCCGCTCGGTGACCGCCCGGGACAACCCCGCCTCCGCCGCGGCGCGTTTGGCCGCACCGGCGGCGAAGAAGGTGGCCCACTCCCCCAGTTCGGGGGCGACCTGCCCCAGCAGGACCCAGGCGCTGCGCGGCCGCCGGCGGCCGCCCTCGGGACGGGTGCGGGCGGCCAGCACCGCGGCGGCGGCCCGGAGCGCCGCCAGGTGCGCGGTGGCGTACCGCTCCCGCGGATCGGTGGCCGCGGCCGCCTCGGCCAGGCCGCGGTGCGCCTGGCGGAGCAGCCCGGCGGCCGCGGCGGGCAACGCGGGCGGCAGCGGCAGCTGGCCGGCCGGCACGGCTCGTGCGGCGCCCATCAGTCGTGCACCCGGACGAGCCACCAGCGGTTGCCGGCGGCGTCCCACGTCAGGTCGTAGACGCCGGCGAAGCTCATCCGGGACCGCCCGGCCCGCACCGCCTCCACCCGCCAGACCTCACGGGGCGCCACCAGGTCGTCGGACGCACCGCCCGCCTCCGCGTCCCGCAGCCACCACGGCGCGGTCTCCAGCCAGGAGTCGAGCAGCTCGCCCACGACGTACCGGGACTGCCCGCGCCAGAACTGCACCGGCCCCAGCGGGCCGCGCTCGACCTGCACCTCTTCGCCGGCCCGACCGACGACCTCACCGAGCACCCGGCTCATGACAGCCTCCCCACGCCTCACCCCGCGCGCACGCCCGCCACCCCACCGGCGGGGAAGAGAGCCGGGAAGGACGGGCCGGACGTCGTTCGAACACGCGTTCGAACGACGACCAGTAGACCCGAGCGCCCACCCCTCGTCAAGCCAGGCCACGGCGTGTCCGTCGACCGCGCCCGCACCCCCCGCCGGACGGGACACACCGGGCGCGCCTCTTTCCGGGCGGTGGCAGGATCAGTGCATGAGCCCACCCCCGCACCCCCGGGTGGCCGCCGTCGCCCGGGCCCTCGCCGCGGCCGGCGCCGAGGGTGAGGTGAGAGTCCTCCCCGCCGAGGTCCGCACCGCGGCCGCAGCCGCCGCCGCGCTGGGCGTGCCGGTCGGTGCGATCGTCAACAGCCTGCTCTTCCTCGCCGACGGCGCGCCCCTGCTCGTCCTCACCAGCGGCGCGCACCGCGTCGACGTCGTCCAGGTCGCGGCGCTGCTCGGCGTCGGCTCCCTGGCGCCCGCCCCCGCGGACGTCGTCCGCGAGCACACCGGCCAGCCCATCGGCGGGGTGGCCCCGGTGGGGCATCCGGCCCCCCTCGGCACCCTCGTCGACGTGGAGCTCGCCCGGTACGACCGGCTGTGGGCCGCGGCGGGGCACCCGACGGCGGTCTTCCCGACCAGCTACGACGAGCTGCTCCGCATCACCGCCGGCACCGCGGCCGAGGTGGGCGGCGGTCCGCTCGACGGGACCGCCACGACGGTCGGCGGCGGCGACCTGTCGGACGCCACCGGGGTCGCGCCGTGACGGGCACCCGCCCGGCCACCCGGATCCTCGAGCTCCCCGTCCCCTGGATGCGGGAGCACATGCACGAGGTGCTGGCCATCTACGGGCTGGCCATGGGCTACGACTCCGGCATCGTCGCCGGCCGGTACGGCTACGCGATCCAGCACACCGAACGGCCCGGCTTCCGCGCCGTCGGGGCCTTCGCGCAGACCCCGGAGGGCGAGCGGCTGGTCGGCTTCGGGTACGGCTACCTCATCGCCCCCGGGCAGTGGTGGCACGACCAGGTGCGCGCGGCGCTGGACCGCCGCACGGCGAAGAAGTGGCTGCCCGGCGCCTTCGAGGTCTGCGAGCTGCACGTCCACCCCGACGCGCAGAGCCAGGGGCTGGGCCGGCGGCTGCTGCACGCGCTGGTCGAGGGCCTGCCGCACCCGGTCGCCCTGCTCTCCACACCGGACGCCGACACCAAGGCGTTCCGGCTGTACCGCGCCGACGGGTTCGTCGACCTGGCCCGCGGCTACCACTTCCCCGGCGACTCCCGCCCCTTCGCGATCCTGGGCGCACGGCTGCCGCTGCATCCGCGCGACCCCTCCGCGACGAACTCCCGGTCGTGACCGCCCCCGAACCCGCCGCACCCGTGGACGTCGTCGTCGTCGGCTCCGGCCACAACGGCCTCGTGGCCGCCTGCTACCTCGCCCGGGAGGGCCTGTCCGTGGAGGTCGTCGAGTCCGACGACGTCCTCGGCGGGGCGGTCTCCACCGTGGAGCGCTGGCCCGGGGTCCGCGTGGACCGCGGGTCCAGCGCGCACGTCATCGTCCGGCACAGCGGCATCGTCGAGGAGCTCGACCTCGCCGCCCACGGGCTGCGCTACGTCGACTGCGACCCGTGGGGCTTCGCGCCGGCCCCCTCGCCCGGCGATCCCGGGCCGGCCGGCCGGCCGCTGGTCTTCGCCGTGGACCTCGACGCCACCTGCGCCTCGATCGCGGCCGCCTGCGGACCGGCCGACGCCGCGGCCTACCGCCGGTTCGTCGAGGTCTGGGGTCCCCGCAGCCGGGCCGTGGTCGCCTCCTTCGGCCGCGCACCGTCGGCCGGTGGCCTGGTGCGGTCGTTCTGGCCGCTGGGTGCGCCCACCGAGGGACGGCCGCGCACCCCGGGCGGTGAGCTGGCGGTCGACTTCCTCGGCTCCGGCGACGCCCTGCTGGACAAGTGGTTCGGCAGCGAGCGGCTCAAGGCGGCGCTGGCGTGGTTCGGCGCCCAGTCGGGCCCACCGATGTCCGAGCCCGGCACCGCGGCGATGGTCGGCTGGGTGGCGCTGCTGCACGACGTCCCACCCGGGCACCCCGTGGGCGGCTCCGGCGGGCTGACCCAGGCGCTGCGCCGGCGGCTGGAGTCCGACGGCGGCCGGGTCGTGCTCGGCGACGGCGCCGCGCGGCTGCTCGTGGAGGACGGCCGGGTCGCCGGCGTCGAGACCCGCGCCGGCCGGGTGGTCCGGGCCCCGGCGGTG
This sequence comes from Blastococcus sp. SYSU DS1021, assembly GCF_054050995.1. NCBI lineage: Bacteria > Bacillati > Actinomycetota > Actinomycetes > Geodermatophilales > Geodermatophilaceae > Blastococcus > Blastococcus sp. SYSU DS1021. The sequence continues at coordinate 49,475 of NZ_JBJHAL010000013.1, forward strand.
GTGGCCGCCTGCCACATCGGCGTCACCCGGGAGCTGGCCGGCGACGCGGCCCCGCCGGTCCTGGCCGACGCCGCCCCACCGGTCGGCAACGGCTTCGGCCTGGTGGTCCGTGCCCTGACCGACGCCCCGCCGTCCTACCCCGGTGCCGGGCCGGAGGCGCTGCAGGGCCTCCAGCTGCTCTGCACCGACCGGGCGCAGCTGGCCGCCGCGCACGGCGACTGGGGTGCCGGGCAGCTGCCCCGCGAGCCGGTGCCGCTGGCCATGTCGTTCTCCGCGAGCGACGACACCCTGGCCCCGCCCGGGCGGCACGTGGTCACGATCTGGGGCCAGTGGTACCCGTACGCACTGGCCGACGGCGGCGACTGGGACGCCCTGGCCGACACCGAGGCCCGGCGGCTGATCGAGGCCGTCGACCGCCACGCCCCCGGGTTCGCCGCCTCGGTCCGGGAGACGTACGTGCAGACCCCACTGGCCCTCGAGCGGGAGCTGTCCCTCCCCCGTGGCAACGTCATGCACGTGGAGATGGGCCTGGCCAGCATGTTCGCCCTGCGCCCGGCCCCTGGCCTGTCGGGCTACCGCGTGCCCGGGCTCCCCGGCCTGTACCTCTCCGGCGCCTCCACCCACCCCGGCGGCGGGGTCTCGGGCAACTCCGGGCGGACGGCGGCCCGCACGGTCCTCGCCGACCGCCGGGCGCTGCCCCGCGCGCGGGCGGCGGCCGGCCGCGCGGTCCGCCGGATCCGGGACGGAGCGGGAAGGGCGTGACGACCACCACCGCGGCACCGCCGGCACCGACCGCGGCGCGCGTGGTCCCCGTCCTGCTGGTCGCGGCGCTGGTCGCCACGGCGATCGCCTACCCGCTCACCTCGGGCCCCGACCGGGACGTCGTCTCCTGGGGCATCGTGCTGCTCGGCTCGGCGCTGTCGGTCGCGCACGCGGGGCTGAGCCGGGGTGCCCGCACCGGGCTGGGCGTGCTCGTGCTGGTCGCGTCGGTCGCCATCGCGTTCGAGTCGGTCGGGGTGGCCACCGGGTTCCCCTACGGCAGCTACCGCTACAGCGACGTCCTCGGCCCCACCCTGCTCGGCGTCCCGTTCCTGGTGCCGCTGGCCTGGCTGATGATGGCCTGGCCCAGCTGGTTGCTCGGCGAGGTGCTGGCCCGCCCGGTACGCGCGAGCCGCCGCCGGCCGGCGCGGGTCGCCTGGGCGGCGGCGGTCTTCGCGGCGTGGGACGTCGTCCTCGACCCGCAGCTGGTGCAGGCCGGCTACTGGACGTGGGAGCACCCCTCCCCCGGCCTGCCGGGCATCGAGACCGTGCCGCTGACCAACCTCGCCGGGTGGCTGCTGGCCGGGCTGGTGCTGATGACGCTGCTCGACGTGCTGGTCGCCCGCACCGCGAGCGAACCACGCGTCGGCCCGGGCGCCCCGTTGTTCGCGCTGGCGTGGATGACCCTCGGCGGCGCCCTCGCGCACGCCGGCTGGCTGGGCCTGCCCGGCTCGGCGGCCTGGGGGGCGGCGCTGGGCGCCTGCGTCCTGGCCGTCCTGGCGCTGCAGCGCCGGCGCGCGGGGCGGCCGTGAGCGGGCGCCTGCTGCGCACGCTGGCCGGTGTCTCGGTCGCCGGCGCCGTGCACGCTGCCGTCAACACCGCGCTGCTGCGCCGCCCGCCGGCGGATCCCCCGGCGGTGGACCGGCCGGTCACCGTCGTGCTGCCGGTGCGCGACGAGGCCGAGCAGGTCGCCGGCTGCCTGGCGGCGCTGCTCGACCAGCGCGGCGCCGAGCGGCTCCGGGTCGTCGTGGTCGACGACGGCTCCACCGACGGCACCGCCGACGTCGTCCGGGCCGTGGGCGACCCGCGGGTGCGGCTGGTGACCGCCCCGACCCTGCCGGCCGGGTGGCTGGGCAAGCCGCACGCCTGCGCGGTGGGGGCGGCCGAGGCCGGGGACGCCGAGGTGCTGGTGTTCGTCGACGCCGACGTCCGCCTCTTCCCCGACGCCGTCGCCGCGGCCGTGGCGGTGCTCGACGCCCACCGCCTGGACCTGGTCTCGCCGTGGCCGCGGCCGTTGGCGGTGGGCCCGGCGGAGCGCCTGGTGCAGCCCCTGGCCCCGTGGCTCTGGCTGACGACCCTGCCCCTGCGGCTCGCCGAGCGCTCGCCCCGCCCGTCGCTGGCCGCCGCCAACGGCCAGTTCCTCGTGGTGCGGCGCTCGGCGTACGAGCGCGCCGGGGGCCATGCGGCCGTGCGCGGGGAGGTGCTCGAGGACATCGCCCTGCTGCGGGCGGTCAAGCGCGCCGGCGGGCGGGGCGTGCCGATCGACGGTTCGTGCCTCGCCGCCTGCCGGATGTACGACGGGTGGGCAGCGGTCCGCGACGGCTACGCGAAGTCGCTGTGGGCCTCCGTGGGCGGGACGCCGGTGGCCGGGCTGGCGGCCGCGGCCACGCTGACCGCCGTCTACGTCGTCCCGCCCCTGGCTGCCCTCCGTGGCTCGCCCGCCGGGCTGGTGGGCTACCTGGCCGGGATGGCCGGCCGCCTCGCCGGTGCACGGGCCAGCGGAGCGCGCGCCTGGCCGGACGCCCTCGCGCACCCGGTGTCGGTGCTGGCCCTGGACGTCCTGATGATCCGGTCGGTCCGGGGGCGTCGGCGGGGCACCCTGCGCTGGCGCGGCCGACCCGTCGGCGCGACCCGGCCGGCGGCGTCGGCGACGATGAGCCGGTGACCTCCGCCGAGCAGCAGCGCCCACGCACCTCGTTCGACCCGGCCGCGATGGACGCCGGCGCCTTCTACCGGGTGCTGAACTCCGTCGTCGTGCCCCGCCCGATCGCGTGGGTGTGCAGCCGCTCCGCCGCCGGCGTGCACAACCTCGCCCCGCACTCCTTCTACACCGTCGCCTGCGTCGACCCGCCGGTCGTCCAGTTCACCTCGGTGGGCCGCAAGGACTCGCTGCGCAACGTGGAGGCCACCGGCGAGTTCACCGTGAACCTGACGCCCGAGGCCCTCTTCGAGCAGGTCAACGCCACCGCCACCGACTTCCCGCCGGACACCAGCGAGGCCGAGCAGGCCGGGGTGCGGCTCGAGCCCGCGGACACGGTCGCCGCGATGCGCGTGGCGGAGTCCCCCGTGTCCATCGAGTGCGTCCTGCACTCGACCCTGCGGCTGGGCGACAGCACCGTCGTCCTCGGCCGGGTCCGGCACATCAGCGTGTGGGCCGACGCCGTGCGGGACGGGCGGCCGCGGATCGAGCACCTCAAGCCGCTGGCCCGGCTCGGCGGCAACGAGTGGACGACGGTGGGCGAGATCCGCGAGATCGCGCGCATCCCCTACCGCCGGTGGGCCGAGGACCCCGCGATCGGGGAGGCCGTCCGCGGGGAGTGACCGCGGTCAGCCCGGCAGGTGGGCGGCGACCTCGTCGGCGGCCTCGGCCCCGAACGCCTCGGCGAAGCGGGCCAGGAAGCTCTCCCGTGGCAGGTCGTACTCCTGCGTGCCGATGACCTCGACCGCGGCGGTGGCGACGGCGGAGCCCAGCTGGGTGGCGCGCTCCAGGCCCAGCCCCCACGTCCGTCCGGCGATGAACCCGGCGCGCAGCGCGTCGCCACCCCCGGTGGGCTCCACCGGCTTGGTCTCGGGCACCGCGATCACCGACAGCGGCTCCTCGCCGGCCCGCCGCACCAGGACGCCGTCGGCGGCGCGGGTGGTCACCCAGATGCCCACGCGGGCGAGCACCTCGTCGGCCGTCCAGCCGGTCTTCTGCAGGAGCAGCGCCGACTCGTACTCGTTGGTGAACAGCACCTCCGCGCCGTGCACCAGCTCGCGGATCATCTCGCCGTCGGCCCAGGCCAGCTGCTGGCTGGGGTCCGCGGCGAAGGCGTAGCCGCGCTGCCGGCACTCCTGCGTGTGGCGCACCATCGCGGTGGGGTCGTTCGGCCCGACCACGACGAGGTCGGGACCGCCCACCCGGTCGACGACCGGTGCGAGCTCGATCTGCGCGGCCTCGGCCATCGCGCCCGAGTAGAACGACGCGATCTGGTTGTTGGCCTCGTCGGTGGTGCACACGAAGCGGGCGGTGTGCTTGAGCTCCGACCAGTGCACGCTGCCGGTGTCCACCCCGTGGCGCGACAGCCAGGCGTCGTAGTCGGCGAAGTCGCTGCCGACCGCCCCCACCAGGACGGGTGCGAGCCCCAGCAGGCCGAGCCCGTAGGCCATGTTGGCCCCGGCGCCGCCGCGGTGCTGCACCAGGTCGTCGACGAGGAAGGAGAGGGAGACGTTCTCCATCTGCCCCTCGACGAACTGCTCGGTGAACCGACCGGGGAAGGTCATCAGGTGGTCGGTGGCGATGGATCCGGTGACGACGACGGGCACGAGAGGCGCTCCTCCGGGTCGGGCTGCCTCCGGCCCGCTGCGCCGCGGGTACCGGGCGGGGAACGGGAGAGGAACGGCGAGGGTCGGGCACCGCACACCCTAGGTGCCGCGCACGGACGCCGCCGCCCCGAGGGCCGTCAGTGCGGCGGTGCGACGTCCTCACCGGGACCGGCCAGCTCGGCCCCCAGCCACCGGCCGAGCTGCACCGTGCCCACGACGCCGAGGAGGAGGCCCGCGGCGGCGCCGGCGGTGACGGCCAGGGTGGCGCCGTCGACCCCCGCGACCTCCAGCCCGCTGACCACCCCGGCACCGCCGAGCGTCAGTCCCGCCATGGCCACCCGGGTGGGCCGCTCCCACAGCGAGATCGGGCCGGTCCGGTCCACACCGGCCTGCCCGGCGCGGGCGCGCAGGTAGTCGGGCAGCCAGCACAGCGCCCCGAAGGCGACCGCCAGCCAGCCGGGCGCCCCGGCGACCCACAGCGCCGCCGCGTAGGCGGCCTCGGTGAGCCGGTCGACCACGGAGTCCAGGACGAAGCCGCGCTGGGAGGCGCGCCCGGTACCGATCGCCAACGCCCCGTCGAGGCTGTCCAGCAGGCCGGAGAGCCCCACCAGCACGCCGGCCAGGAGGAGCCAGGCGCCGCCCGCGGCCGCCGGGGGCACGGCCGCGACCGCGACGACCACGCCGGCGGCCGTGGCGAGCGACGGGGGCAGCGCCGCGAGGGGGCGGGCGAGCGCGTGCGCGAGGGTCAGCCAGCCCCGCACGATCGGTGCCTGTGTGTCGGCGCCGCCGTGCCAGCGCGACCAGGCCTCGAGGTACTCGTCACGGCTCAGCACGGCGCCCCCTCCCGCGACCGGCGCCCTCCGGTGACGCCGGCCCCTCCGCCAGGGACAGTAGGTGAGTGCTCGCCGGTCTCTCCCCCGCCCGCCGCCGTCTGGTCGTCGCGGTGCTCGTCCTCGTCACCGCCGCGGTCGTGGGCCTCGGCGTGCTGCTGGCCACCCGGACCACCGACGTCGAGGGCCCGGGCCCGGGTCCGCAGGCGCGGCCGGGGCCGGTGCTGCTGGTGCCCGGGTACGGCGGAGGGACGGCGTCTCTGGTGACGCTGGCCGACCGGCTGGAGCAGGCCGGCCGCGACGCCACCGTGGTGCCGCTGCCCGGGAACGGCACGGGCGACCTGGGCGAGGCTGCCGCGGCGCTCGACGAGGCCGCCCGCGCGGCCCTGGATCGCACCGGCGAGGAGAGCGTGGACGTCGTCGGGTACTCGGCCGGCGGGGTGATCGCCCGGCTGTGGGTCGCCGACGGCGGCGCGGAGGTGACCCGCCGCGTCGTGACGCTCGGCTCGCCGCACCACGGCACGGGGCTCGCGGACCTGGCCGGGCAGGTGGCGCCGTCTTCCTGCCCGGAGGGGTGCCGGCAGCTGGCCACCGACAGCCCGGTCCTCGCCCGGCTCAACGCGGGCGACGAGACGCCGGGTGACGTGGGCTGGGTGTCGGTCTGGACCACGCTCGACCGCACGGTCACCCCGCCGGACTCGGCCCGGCTCGACGGTGCGCTCAACCTGACCGTGCAGTCGGTGTGCGCGGAGAGCCGGGTCGGGCACGGGCAGCTGCCCGGCGACCCGCTGGTGCAGTCGATCGTGCTCGAGCAGCTCACCGCCGGGGAGCCGGTGGCGCTGGACGCCGCCGACTGCGCCCGCCTGAGCGGTTAGCTGGTGACGTCCTTGGTGGTGAAGTTCGCCCAGGCGGCGGCGAGCAGCACGCCGACGTAGACCGCCTGCAGCGCGAGCCCGCGGGTGATGTCCCGCCACAGGATCGGGTCGCGGAACAGGTCGACGAACGCCAGCCAGTAGCGCGTCGGGAGGTAGGGCGCGATCGGCGAGGCGGCGTCGAGGGTGAACAGCAGCGAGGACGTGACCAGCACGGCGAGCGCGCCCATCGTCGCGCCGAGCGGTGAGTCGGTGAGGGTCGAGAAGAACAGCGCGAACGCTGCGACGCCGAGCATGGACATCCCGACGTAGCCGACGGCCAGCACGGTGCGCATGCCCAGCTCCTCCGCGCTGAGCGACGTCCCCGACACCGACGTCCCCGTACCCGGCCGCGCCTCGAACAGCGTCGTCCCCACGAGGTACCCGACGGCCGCGACCACGACCACGGTGACCAGCACGAAGGCCAAGACGGCCACGAGCTTGGCCACCAGCAGCCGGGTCCGCCCCGCCGGCCGGGCCAGCAGGTAGCGCAGCGTGCCCGCCTGCGCCTCGCCGGCGATCGAGTCGCCGGCGACCACCGCCACCGCGATGGGCAGGAACAGCGGCAGCACGATCGCCAGCGCGGCGAGCGGGTACAGCGCGCCGTTGGTGAGGACGGCAGAGAGGAACGGCGGGCCCTCGCCCGGCCGCGGGGCCAGGTCGGTGAGCACGAGCAGCACGGCCACGAGCACCGGCAGCGCGTTGAGCACGGCGATCGTCGCCCAGGTGCGCGGCCGCCGGAACAGCTTGCGCAGCTCCACGGCGATCACCGTGCGCGCTCCACCCGGTCGGCGCTGGTGGCCGCGGCCGCCAGCACCACCTCCTCGAGCGTCGGGCGATCGGCCGCGAGGCCGGTGACCGGTACGCCGGCGCGCACCAGCAGCGCGTTGACCTCGGCGGGGTCGCCGCCGCGCACCACCACCCGCTCGCCGTCCACGGCGGTGACGCGGCCGTCGAGCACCGCGCGCACCTGCCCGGGCGCGGGCGTGCGGATGACGGTGGCGCCGGTCGGGGCGGTGAGGGTGGCCAGGTCGTCCTGCAGCACGAGGCGGCCGCGGTCGAGCACGCCCACGCGGGTGCAGAGCTGCTCGACCTCGGCCAGCAGGTGGCTGGAGAGGAAGACCGTCGTCCCGCCGCGGTGCAGCTCCAGCAGCAGCTCGCGGATCTCGGAGATGCCCTGCGGGTCGAGCCCGTTGGTCGGCTCGTCGAGCACCAGGAGCTCGGGACGGCGGAGCAGCGCGCCGGCCAGGCCGAGGCGCTGCCGCATGCCGAGCGAATAGGCCTTCACCGGCCGGCGTCCCACGCCCCCCAGCCCGACCTGGTCGAGCACCTCGGCGACGCGCCGGCGCCGGTCGCGGCGCGGTCCACCGGGGCCAGCGGCGTCGAGCAGCGCGAGGTTCTCCCTGCCGGAGAGGTGGCCGTAGGCGGCAGGCGACTCGATCAGCGCTCCCACCCGGGGCAGCACGCGGCGGCCGGCGCGCGGCATCCGCCCGCCGAGCAGGTCGATCTCCCCGCGGGTCGGCAGGACGAGGCCGAGCAGCATCCGCACGGTGGTCGTCTTCCCCGAGCCGTTGGCGCCGAGGAAGCCGTAGACGTCGCCGGCGCGCACGTCCAGGTCGATGCCGTCGACGGCGCGCACCCGCCCGTACTGCTTGGCCAGACCGCGGGTGGCGATGACCGTGCTCACCGCTGCCGCCCCAGCACCGGCAGCTCCGCGGCGGCCTCGACCAGTGCGTCGAGGGTGACCGTCCCGGTGAGCAGGTACGGTTCCGCGTCCTGCGGGTCCACGAGCATGAGTGCGACGGGGCCGGCCGCGATGCGGGTGCTCGTCTCGTCGGTGACGGCGTCCGGGCTCTGCGCCAGCGTGCGGCGCAAGGCTTCCGCCACCAGCCGCGGCACGGGGGCGACGGCGAGCAGGGTGACACCGCGCCCGTAGAGCCCGATGCCGGGCGGAGCGCCGTCGAGCGTCCGGCGCGGCAGCCCGGCCAGCGTGGGGAGGAAGCGCACCGGCGGGAGCCGCCGCCCCGCCTCGAGCACGATCTCGGCCTGGTCGGCGGTGCGCAGGTGGGCGTCCGGGGGCGGGGCGAAGGACGTGGTCGCGGCATCCGGGACCGCCAGCTCCAGGTCCAGGAAGCGGGTGTCCAGCGCCGGCACCTCGGAGGTCTTGCCGAGGACCACCACCTGCACCGGCAGGCCGCTGGCCCGGTCCACCCACACGTCGACCTGCCGCACCGACGAGGCGGGGTCCGCCGGGGTCGAGCGCAGCCCGAGGGCATCACGCCCGGCGATCCGCCGGGCCCCGATGCGGGTCAGCTCCTCGTCGGCGGCCTCGGACAGCAAGCGGCGGCCCAGGGTGGCGGGCAGCAGGTCCGGTGGGGCGGGGAGGGCGAACGGCGTGGCGTCCGCCCACGTCGCGGTGGCGCGCTCGTACTCCCAGGTCCAGGTGCCCCGGGCATCGCGGTGGATGCCCGTCTCACCGGCCGTGGTGATGACGGCGACCCGATGGTCGTCGGGGCCCCGCCACCACACGCGCATCTCCGTGCGGTCGCTGAACAGGTCCGCGAGGGAGTCCAGCTGGTCGGTCACCGGCAGGGCCAGCCCGCCGGCCGATTCGGCGTACCCGGAGTACTGCACGTCCCGCGAGGCCAGGACCGCCGCACGCAGCTCGGCCGCGGGCACCGCCGAGTCTTCGACCGGGAGCGCGCCCACCAGCGCCGGGAGCGCGACGAGGACCGCGACGACCGCCCCCACGACGGCCCAGCGCGGAGCCGCCGCCCGCGGTCCGGACGCCATGCGGTCACCGTAGCCCCGGCCGGCCCGGTGGGTCCCGCGGCGATCCTCACCGGGAACTCACCGGGAGGGCTATCGGGCGGCTCGGTCCACGGACACCACGGGCGCGGCGCCGAGCACCCGGCCGACCCACAGCTGCAGCACGCGCCGGTCGCGGTCGCCGTCCTCGCGCAGGACGCTGGTGAGAGCCAGCCCGCGGTAGAGGGCGAGCAGGCCGTCGATCTCGGTCCGGTCCCGGGAGGAGCCGGGGAACAGCTCGGCGACCAGGTCGCGGACGGCCGCCCCCACCCGCCGCTCGGCGGGAAGCAGCGCGGCGCGCAGCACCGGCTCGGTGCGTGCGGCGGCCCACAGCTCCAGCCCGGCCAGGAACAGCGGGCCGGACATCACCCGGTGCAGGAGGTCCACCTCGCTGGCCACCCGGCCGGTCGCGGCATCGGCGCGCACCTGCTGGATCTGCGCGTCGGCGACGTGCGAGACGGCGGCGACCAGCAGCGCCTCCTTGGTGGCGAAGTGGTGCAGCAGCGCCCCGCGGGACAGCCCCGCCCGCTCCTGCACCCGCTGCGTCGTCGTCCCGGCGTAGCCGTGCTCGACCAGGCAGTCGATGGTCGCGGAGAGCAGCCGCGCCCGGGTGTCCGCCCGGCGCTGCTCCTGGGTACGTCGCTCCGTCACCGCGTCAGGATAGGTACTGACAAACCGTCCGAACGGACTGTAAGTTGCCGTCCGACTCGAGAGGGAGTGGTGACCGGTGTTGACGGTGGAGCTGGTGCGGAGGGGCGCCCGGCGGTTCGCGGACCGCACGGCAGTGATGAGCGGCGATGCGTCGCTGACCTTCCGGGAGGTGGACGAGACCGCCAACCGGATGGCGCACGTGCTGATCGGGCTGGGGGTGGCCCGTGGGGACCGGGTCGGCCTCCTGGTCGAGAACGGGCTGTGGTCGGTGCCGATCGACTTCGCCTGCCTCAAGGCCGGCGCCGCGCGCGTGCCGCTCAACGCCCGGCTGTCGGCCGACGAGCAGGCGCGGATGCTCGCCGCCACCGGCGTCCGGATGCTCATCCACGGTGCGGCGCTCGCCGACCGGGCGGCGGAGCTCGCCGGGCGGGTGGACGGCCTCCGGCTGGTCAGCCTGGGCCAGACCTCCGACGTCGAGGCACTCGACCTGCTCGACGAGATGGCCGACGCGAGCGCCGCCGACCCGCGGTTGCCCGCCGAGCCCACCGACCCGGTGCTGATCCTCTACACCTCGGGCACGACCGGCGCGCTCAAGGCGGTGGTGCACACCCAGGCCAGCTACGCCGCCATCTGCGCCAACATCCTGGCGAACCTGGTCTCCCCCGGCCGGGACTCGGTCATGCTGCACGCGGCGTCGCTGATCCACGCCAGCGGCACGTTCGTGCTCCCCTACTGGATCCGCGGCGGCGCGGCCGCCGTCCTGCCGGGCTTCGACCCCGCCAGCTACCTGGACTCACTCGCCCGCTACCGGGCCACCGAGATCAACCTGGTACCCACCATGCTCGGCATGCTGCTGTCCTCCGGCGCCGCCGAGCGCGCCGACGTCTCCAGCCTTCGCACGGCGGTGTACGGCGCCAGCCCCATGCCCGGCCCGGTGCTGGCGCAGGCCCTCGACGTGTGGGGTCCACGCCTGGTGCAGTACTACGGGCAGACGGAGGCACCCCTGGCGATCACCGTGCTCGACGCCCTCGACCACACCGACCCGTCCCTGGCCGGCTCGTGCGGCCACCCCTCGGTCGACGCCGAGGTCCGGGTCGTCGGCAGCGACGGCGGCGCCCTGCCGGCCGGCGAGATCGGCGAGCTCCAGGTGCGTGCCCCCTTCGGCATGGCCGGCTACCACGACGCGCCCACCCTCACCGCCGAGACGATCAGCGGGGACGGCTGGATCGCCACCCGCGACCTGGCCCGGCTGGACGACCGCGGCTACCTCACGCTTGTCGACCGGACCAGCGACATGATCATCACCGGCGGCTACAACGTGTACCCGCGGGAGGTCGAGGAGGTGCTCATGGCCCACCCGGCGGTGTCCGGTGCGGCCGTCGTCGCCGCACCCGACCCGACGTGGGTGGAGGCGGTGACCGCCTTCGTCACGCTCCGCGCCGGGTCGAGCGCCACCCCCGACGAGCTGCGGGACGCGGTGCGCGGCGCGCTCGCCGGTTACAAGGTCCCCAAGACCGTGCACGTCGTCGACCAGCTCCCCCTCTCCCCCGTCGGGAAGATCCTCCGCCGGGCCCTGCGCGAGCCGCTGTGGGCCGACGCCGCGGGGCGCTCGTCGTGAGCGAGACGGTGACCGTCGAGCGGAACGGTCCGGTGACGACGGTGCGACTGTCCCGCCCGGCGGCACGCAACGCCGTCGACGGGCCCACCGCCGCCGCGCTCGCCGACGCGTTCCGGGCCTTCGACGCCGACGACGAGGCCGCCGTGGCGGTGCTGCACGGCGAGGGCGGCACCTTCTGCGCCGGCGCGGACCTGCGGGCCATCGGGACCGACCGCGGCAACCGCACCGAGACCGACGGGGACGGGCCCATGGGCCCCACACGGATGCGGCTGCGCAAGCCCGTCATCGCCGCGATCGCCGGGCACGCGGTCGCCGGCGGCCTGGAGCTCGCGCTGTGGTGCGACCTGCGGGTCGCCGACGAGACGGCGATTCTCGGGGTCTACTGCCGCCGCTGGGGCGTGCCACTGGTCGACGGCGGCACCGTGCGGCTGCCGCGACTGATCGGCACCTCCCGGGCCATGGACCTGGTGCTCACCGGGCGAGGGGTGGACGCCGCCGAGGCGCTGCAGATCGGATTGGTCAACCGGGTCGTGCCCGCCGGGCAGGCGCTGACCGAGGCCCGGGCGCTGGCCGCCCGGATCGCCGCCTTCCCCCAGACCTGCCTGCGGGAGGACCGGGCCTCCCTGCTGGAGCAGGACGGCCTCGACGAGGAGGCGGCCATGGCCAACGAGTTCCGCCACGGCATGGCCTCCCTCGCCGTCGACGCGCTGCCGGGGGCCGCACGCTTCGCCGCCGGGGAGGGCAGGCACGGCAGCGGCGTCTGACCCGGTCCGGGTGGCCACCGCGGCGCGGGACGACACGACTCCGCGCCCGGGGCCGCACCGCGCTGAGCAGCACCTTCGCACAAATCCGTCTTGCTTTCCGGGGCGATCGAACGTATGTTCGATGCATGGCGGACGTCGGGGCGGTGAGCGACTGGTACGCCACCGCCCGCGCCCGGGCGGTGGCCGCCGGACGGCGCCGGCGAGCCCGCGAGGCGTCCACCGAGTGGCCCGAGTTCGCCCCGCCGGTGAGGCTGGCCGCCGGCCCGCTCGGCGAGGTGCAGGCCGCGGACCGCGAGATCGCCCGGCAGACCGCGCTGCGCGCCCGCGCGGTCGCCAGGTTCGCCGCGGACCGGCCCGCCGACGGCGACCGTGCCCAGGGTGAGCCGGGCGCGATGAGCCCGGAGCGGTGGGCCGCGCGTCCCGAGGTGCTGCGCGGGGTGAGCGAGTGGGCGACGCAGGAGCTCATGATCGCCCTCTCGCTCTCCGCCCGGGCCGCGGAAGCGTTGCTGGTCCGCTCGCTGACGCTCGTGGAGCGGCTGCCCGGCACGCTGGCCGCCCTGGAGGCGGGGGCCCTGCACCCCGGGCACCTCTGGACCATGCTCGAGAAGGTCGCTCCCATCGCCGACGACCGGGTGCGTGCCGAGGTCGAGGCGGAGCTGCTGCGCTGGGCTGCGGGCCGGGTGGTGACGCCTGCGCAGCTGAACGACAAGGCGCGCCGCGAGGTGGCCCAGCGGGACGCCCGCGCCGCGGCCCGCACGCTGCAGGAGGCGCTGAAGCGGCGCGGGGTCCACATCCGCCCGGATGCCGTCGACGGCATGGCGACCGTGAGCGTGTACGCCACCATGCCGGAGGCCCAGGCGCTGTACCGGGCACTGACCGCCTGCGCGGAGGCGCTCGACGGCGACGACGATCAGCGCACGCGGGGCCAGAAGATGGTCGACTGCCTGCTCGACCTGGTGCTGCGCCCGGGCGAGACCGATCTGCCGCCGGTGCAGGTGCTGCTCACCGTCGTCGCCTCGCTGGCCACCCTCGCCGGCGGAGACGGTTCCGGGGAGATCGACGGGCAGGTCGTGCCGGCCGAGATGATCCGCCACTTCCTGACAGCGCTCACCGGCCGGCCGCTGGGATCCGACTCCGCGGAGCCGGCCCCGGGGCAGCCGTCCGGCTCGATGTCGTGGCAGGCGCAGGAGCAGGCCGAGCTGGAGTGGTGGCTGGCCGAGACGGAGCGCCGGCTGCTCAGCGGTGAGCTGGTCGATCCCGACCCCGACGGCAACGGCGACCTCGCCCCTCCCCCGGACGTCGCCGGCGACCCCGCCCTTCCCCCGGACGTCGCCGGCGACCCCGCCACCACCCACGACGCACTCCCGGGCGACACGATCGAGGACGCCGAGATCGAGGACGCGCCCCGCGCCGACACCGGTACCGACGCCGGTACCGACGCCGCCGTGGCCCAGGAGCGCCGGGGGTGCACCGCAGCCTCACCGACGTCGCGAGGGCCAGACCGGCGGCGCGGTGATCCTCCGGCGCCGGAACCGGAGGACACCCCGCCGGATGCCGACAATTCCTCACCGGCAGCAGCGACCACGGCCGGGGCGGTACCTCCCGGGCCGGCGGCCACCTCGCCCGGAACCGGCTGGTGGACGCTGGCCGACGAGGCGGTCGAGACCGCCGGCCTCGCCGTGCTCCGCGCGGAGCAGGAGCTCTCCCGCGCCGGTCGACTGGTCCGCACGGCAGTCACGGCCGACGCCGACGACGAGGCCACCTGGCGGGCCGGCCCCGGAGGGCGGCTCACCGCAGCGGAGGACGCCCTGGCGGCGCTGCGGTCGGCCTCCGACGGGCAACGGGCGTGGCTCGCCGACCTGCTGGGGAGCACCGGTGGCGGTGGGCTGGCCGAGCGGCCGAGGATCGCCCTGACCGACGCGTTGTCCGGCACGCTGCTGGCCCTGACCGACCTGCCCGGTCTGCGCCGCGCGGGCAGCTGCGACCGTCCGTGCTGCCGTCGGAGCACCGGTCGCTGCACCCACGACCTCTCCGACCGGCCCGGCCTCGGCGCCCCGGGGCCCAGCACCGGCTACCGCCCTTCGGGCGAGCTGGATCGGTGGGTGCGGGCGCGGGATCGTCGCTGCCGGTTCCCCGGCTGCCGTCGACGGGTGCCCCGCGGCGGCGAGCTCGACCACCACCGCCCGTATCCGGACGGTCCCACCAGCGCCGGCAACCTCGCCGGCTACTGCACCACCGACCACCGCGGCAAGCACCAGGCACCGGGGTGGCGCCACGACCTCGGCAGCGAGGGGACCCTCACGGTCACCACCCCGAGCGGTCTGGTCGCCACCACCTCGCCGCCGCCGTACTGAGCGCCACACCACCGCCACGCATCGAGAAACCGGGTACGGGGCACCCCGTGCCCATGGCTGCTCAGATCAGCGACGCCGTCGTCGTCGACGTCCTCCGCCGGCTCGACCGGCTGCTGACCCCGCTGGCGGACCGGATGGGCCGGCCGCCGGAGCTGCCGCGCGAGGAGCGCGACCGCTGGTGGGCCGACCGGGTGTCCCGGGTGGCCGCGGGCGTGTCGGCGGTCCCCCGCTTCGCCGGCAAACTCGCCGATCTGCTGCCGCTGCAGAACAGCGTCGGCACCGCGGTGCAGTCGTTGGTGGTGCTCGGTGTCGCCGGGGAGCACGGGGTGACCGCCCCGGCCGACCGGGTGTCGCTGCTGGCGCGGGTCCTGCTGCGCCGGGAGCTCACGCCGACCCAGGTCGAGCCGCTGCTCACCCGGAGCAAGGGCACCTACGTGGAGGGCGCGTTCGGCCCCCGGGACGAGCGCCGCGGGGCGAAGGGCGCCGTCCGCACGCTGTGGCGGGCGGCTCGGCTGCTCGGCCGAATCGACGACGCGCTGGACGCCCGCCCGAAGGGGAAGCTGTTCGCCCGCGCCCTGTCGAACCTGCCGGTCGTCGGTGTGGCCGGCGGGTACGCCTCCGAGCGCGAGGGGCTGCGGCGGGCGGCTGCCCGCGCCGCCGACCTGCTGGAGGGGACGCGGCAGGGCTGACGCCCAGGTGGTGCGGGCCGGCCGCCCCGGCAGTCCGCCCTACCCGGTGCGGGCGCTCGCCGGTTCCGCGGGGGCGGCGTCCCGGGCACCGCCCCGGCCCTCGTCCCGGTCCTCGTCCCGGCTCTCGTCCTGCGCGTCGTCCCGCTCCGGGTCGCGCCAGCCCGGCCCGGCAGCAGGCTCCCGGCCGCGCAGGTAGTCCACGACCCGGGCCACGCAGGCGGCGATCGGCACCGCCAGGAAGGCGCCGAGGACGCCGTAGGTCACGCCCCCCACCGTGACCGCGAGGATGATCGCGAACGGGTGCAGCCGCAGCACAGGGCTCAGGATCAGCGGTTCGAGCAGGTTCCCCTCGGCCTGCTGCACCACCACGACGAGGGCCAGCACCAGCAGCGCCGTCGTCAGCCCCTGGTCGGCCAGCGCGACGAGGACGGCCAGCAGCCCCGAGACGAAGGCCCCCACGATGGGGAAGAACCCGCCCAGGAAGACCAGCACCGCCAGCGGCATGGCCAGCGGGACGCCGAGGAGGACCAGCCCGATCCCGATCGCCACGGCGTCCACGAGGGCGACGATCAGCTGGCCGCGGAAGTAGGCGCCGAGGGTCCAGAACAGCTGCCCGGACACCCGACCGACGTGCTGCCGGGTGCGCTCGGGCAGCAGGCTGATGATCCCCGACCAGATGCGCCCCCCGTCGCGCAGGTAGAAGAACAGGGCCACCAGGAACAGGACGACGGCGGTGGCGACGTCGCCGAGCGTCCGCGCCACCTGCAGCCCGCGGTCGACGACGTCGCTGCCGCCGCCGCCGAGCGCACCGGCTGCCTGCTGGGCCATGTCGGCGAGCCCACCGTCGCCGACGTCGAAGGGCAGCGAGAAGGGCGTGTCAGCGACCAGCTCCGCCAGGTCGCTGAGCGCCTCCTCGACGCTCTCCGCCAGCGCCGGGATCTCGTCGGCGAAGCGCGGCACCACGAACCAGATCGCCAGCCCCAGCAGCCCGAGGAGGGAGATCAGCAGCAGCAGCGCGACGACGGTGGAGGGCAGCCCCTTCCGCTTCAGCCAGGCCGCGACCGGCCAGAGCACGGCGGCCGGGAACAGGGCGATCGCCAGCGGGGTGGCGACGACGCTGACCTCGCGCAGCAGCAGGTACGCCAGCACCGCCAGGGCGAGCACGCCGAGCGCGGCCCAGGCCCGCCGCCCGGCGCGCACCAGCCAGGAGTACCGATCCACCTGCTCCTCTTCCGCGACCATGGGGCCTCCATGCCCCGTCGCGCGCCCGGGCAGACCCTGGTCAGCGGACGGCCGGTGCGCTCCCGGCCAGGTTGGCGAAGACCTCACGCGTGGCGGTGGACCGGTTCATGGTGATGAAGTGGATCCCCGGCACCCCCTCGTCGAGCAGCCGCCGGCACAGGTCGGTGGCCACCTCCACGCCCAGCGCCCGCACCGCGGCCTTGTCCTCCGGCCGGTCGCCGTCCAGCGCAGCGAACCGGTCGGCGAGCTCCGCCGGGAACGCCTGACCGGACAGCTGGACGATCCGGGTGATCTGCCGGACGTTGGTGACCGGCATGACCCCGGCGATGACCGGGACGTCGCACCCGCGGGCGACGACCCGGTCCCGCATCCGCAGGTAGTCCTCGGCCCGGAAGAACATCTGGGTGATGGCGAAGTCGGCACCGGCCCGGCACTTCGCCACGAACATCTCGACGTCGGTGTCGAAGTCCGGCGAGCGCGGGTGGCGCTCGGGGAAGGCGGCGACGCCCACCGAGAAGTCGCCGACCGAGCGGATCAGCTCCACCAGCTCGGCGGCGTAGCGCAGCCCCTCCGGGTGGGCCACCCACTCCGCCTGCGGATCGGCACCCGGTGGGTCACCCCGCAGGGCCATGATGTTGCGGACCCCTGCCGCCGCCAGGCGGCTGATCACGTGCCGCAGCTCCGCGACGCTGTGGTCGACCGCGGTCAGGTGCGCCAGCGGCGTCATCGTGGTGTCCGCCGCGATCCGCTCGGTCATCGCCACGGTGCCCTCGCGGGTCGAGCCGCCAGCGCCGTAGGTGACCGACACGAACGAGGGGTGCAACCGCTCGAGTTCGCGCAGCGCCGTCCAGAGGAGCTCCTCACCCGCCGGGGTCTTCGGCGGGAAGAACTCGAACGACCACGTCGGGCGCTCGGTGGCCAGGAGCTCACGGACGGTGGGTGTCACGGCACCCGAGGGTACGGGCGGTGCGGCAGCCCGCCCGCGACCGTCCTGTCGGAGAACTCCCCCGGCAGGTGCATCCGCAGCGCTCCCGCGCCCGGAAGAGGGCGTGTCCCGACCACCGAGCGACGGAGGAACGATGCAGCGGAGCACCCCCGCCGCCCTGCTGGTGCGGCGGCACCCCACCGGATCGGGCGATACTGACCAGATGATCGTCGGGGCGCAGCCGCGCGAGTCCGCCCGCCCCGCACCTCCGCTGTCGGTGGCCGACCTGGACCGGGTGCGCGCCGCGGTCGCCGAGGCGCTCACCCGCTTCCTCGACCAGCAGCGCAGCACGCTCGCCGCGATGGACGCCAGCCTCGTCCCGGTGGTCGACGAGGTCTGCGCCGTCGCCGCGGGTGGCAAGAAGCTGCGCCCCTCGTTCGCCTACTGGGGATGGCGGGGAGCGCGCGGACAGGGCCCGGGCGCCGGCGAGGACGAGGACGCCGTCCTGCGCGCGGTCGCGGCCCTGGAGTTCGTGCACGCCAGCGCGCTGGTGCACGACGACGTCATGGACGCCGCCGGCACCCGGCGCGGCCGCCCCACCACCCACATCGGCTTCGCCGACCGGCACACCACCCACGGCTTCTCCGGCGACCAGGACCTCTTCGGCGTCGGCGCGGCGATCCTCGTCGGCGACCTGGCGCTGGTCTGGTCCGACGAGATGCTGCGCTGCTCGGGCATCTCGGAGCCGGCCCTGGGCCGGGCGCGCGCCGTCTGGGACGCCATGCGCACCGAGGTCACCGCCGGCCAGTACCTGGACCTGCTGCGCGCCGCCGGTGGGCTGCCCGGGCCCGACGGCGCGCTCACCGTGGCCCGCTACAAGAGCGCGGGGTACACGGTGCAGCGCCCGCTGCAGCTGGGCGCCGCCATCGCCGGGGCCGGCCCGGCCGTGGTCGAGGCCTGCTCGGCCATCGGGCTGCCCCTGGGCGAGGCGTTCCAGCTCCGCGACGACCTGCTCGGGGTCTTCGGCGACCCCGAGGTCACCGGGAAGTCCGTCGACGACGACCTGCGCGAGGGCAAGCAGACGCTGCTGGTCGCGCTGGCCGAGGAGGCCGCCGACGACGCCGGGCGCCGGCTGCTCGGCGACCTGCTCGGCAACCCCGCGGCCGGGCCCGACGAGTTCGAGGCGCTGCGCGCGCTGCTGGTCACCACCGGCGCCCGCGACCGGGTGGAGGAGCGCATCGCCGCCAGCACCGCCCGGGCCCGCCAGGCCATCGCCGAGGCACCCCTCGCCGAGGACGCCCGCGCGGCGCTGGACGCGCTCGCGGTCGCCGCGACGTCACGCACCGCCTGATGGTGCGCACCGTTCCGGGTCGCACCGACCGCGTCGTCGTCGTCGGGGCGGGGCTCGCGGGGTTGGCCGCGGCGCTGCGCCTGCGCGGGGCCGGCCGCGAGGTCACCGTCGTCGAGCGCGCCGGGGGGCCCGGCGGGCGGGCCGGGCGCATCGAGCGCCGCGGTTACGCGCTCGACACCGGGCCGTCGGTGTTCACCGCGCCGGAGATCGTGGCCGAGACCCTCGCCGCCGTCGGCGAGCGGCTGGAGGACCGGCTCGAGCTGCGCGCGCTGCGGACGAGCTACCGGGCGCAGTTCGCCGACGGCACCTCGCTCGACGTGCACGCCGACCCCGCGGCGTTCGCCGCCGAGGTGGCCGCGCTGTGCGGGCCGGCCGAGGCCGCCGCCCTGCGGCGCTACCTCGCCGACCTCGCCGAGCTGTACCGGCTGCAGCTCACCACGTTCATCGACCGCAACCTGGACTCGCCGCTGGACCTGCTGGGCCCCGAGCTCCTGGCGCTCGCCCGCCGGGGTGGCTTCGGCCGGTTGTCCCGGCACGTCGCGCGGTACTTCGCCGACGACCGGCTGCGCCGGCTGTTCAGCTTCCAGGCCCTCTACGCCGGGGTCTCCCCCTTCCGCGCCATCGCCGCCTACGCGGTGATCGCGCAGCTCGACATCGGTGCCGGCGTGTGGCACCCGGTGGGTGGGATCGGCGCGGTGCCGCGCGCGCTGGCCGGCGCCGCCGCCGACGCCGGGGTGGTCCTCCGGTACGACACCGCCGTCGGCGAGCTGGAGACGCTCGGCAACCGGGTGACCGGCGTGGTCCTGGCCGACGGCGATCGGCTGCCCGCCGACGCCGTCGTCGTCACCACCGACGCGCCGCACGCGCTGGTGCCGGGGCTGCGCGGCCCCCGCCGCCCGGTCTACTCGCCCTCCTGCGTCGCGCTGCACCTCGGCGTGCGGGCCGAGCTGCCGGGGCAGGCGCACCACACGATCAGCTTCGGGCACTCCTGGCGCGGGGTGTTCGACGAGCTCACCCGCGACGGCCGGCCGATGAGCGACCCCAGCCTGCTGATCAGCATGCCCTCGGTCACCGACCGGTCCCTGGCCCCCGAGGGCGGGCAGGTGCTCAGCGTCGTCGCGCCCACCCCGAACCTGGACCCGCGCAGCGGCGGCAACCCGGACCTGGACTGGGCGGCCCTCGGGCCCCGCTACCGGGACGAGCTGCTGGCCACCCTGGAGGCCCGCGGGTTCACCGGCGTCACCGGCGCGATCGAGGTGGAGCACATGGACACCCCGGCCACCTGGGCCGCCCAGGGCATGGCGGCCGGAACGCCGTTCGCGCTGGCGCACACCTTCGGCCAGACCGGCCCGTTCCGCACCCCGACGCTGCCCCGCCGCGGCCCCGAGAACGTGGTGCTCGCCGGGTCGTCGGTGCAGCCGGGCGTCGGGGTCCCCATGGTGCTGATCAGCGGCCGGCTGGCCGCCGAGCGGATCACCGGGCCGGTGGCGCGGTGAGCCCGCTCCGGCCGCCGGGTACCCAGGCCGCCCGGCAGGCGCAGCTGGCGGCCGCCTACCGGCACTGCGCCGCCATCGCCGCGGAGCACGGCAAGAGCTACCACCTGGCCACCCGCCTGCTCACCCCCGAGCGGCGGCCGGCGGTGCACGCCCTCTACGCCGCGGCGCGGGTCGCCGACGACTTCGTCGACCACCCCGGCGCCGACCCGGCCGGCGACCTGATGACCTGGTCGGCGGCGCTGCTCACCGAGCTGGAGACGGGCTGGTCCGACGACCCGGTGCGGCTCGCGCTGGTGCACACCTACCGGCGCTACGGCATCCCGGTCGAGCACCTGGTCGACTTCCTCGCCGCCATGACCAGCGACCTCGACGTCACCGGCTACGCCGACCTCGACGCGCTGGACCGCTACATGTGGGGGTCGGCGTCGGTCATCGGCCTGCAGGTGCTCCCCGTGCTGGGCACCGCTCCGGGCATCGCCCGCGAGGAGGCGGCACCGCACGCCGTCGCCCTCGGCGAGGCGTTCCAGCTGACGAACTTCCTGCGCGACGTCGGCGAGGACGTCGACCGCGGCCGGGTCTACCTGCCCGCCGACCTGATGGCCGCGCACGGGGTGACCCGGGAGCAGCTGGCGGCCAAGCGGTTCGACGACCGGTTCCGGCAGCTGATGCGGGAGATGGTGGCGATCGTGCGCCGCCGGTACGACGACGCCGCGCCCGGCACCCCGATGCTGGCGCCGGAGTCGCGCGACTGCGTGCGCGCGGCCACCGCCCTCTACGGCGGGATCCTCACCGAGATCGAGCGGGCCGACTACCGGGTGCTCGACCGGCGGGTGTCGGTCTCCAGGCCGCGCCGCCTGGCCGTGTTCGCCCGGCGGTTGACCGCCGCCCAGGTGGCGAGGGTGAGGGTGACCATGGCGAAGCCGAAGAGCAGGTCCTCCACCGGCGCGTAGGCGATCCGCGGCCCCCAGATCGTGGCCGGGTCGTAGGTCACCACGTCCAGCCCGGTGAGCACGCCGTTCATCAGCAGCTGGAAGAACACGATGATCGCGTAGGCGACCCAGAACACCCGCCGGGTGACCATGCGGGTGCGGAGGACCGCCAGGTCCACCACGAGGACGGCGGCGACCGCGGTCACCGCCAGGGCGCTGTAGCTCACCTCTCGGCCTCCCTCGCCGGATAGCCCGCATCCCAGCCGGTCACCTTCCGCACCGCCTCGAGCGCGAGCACCGAGCACAGCGGGACGACGAGGAAGAACAGGACCTCCTCCACCGGGATCCCCCCGGGCAGCCGGACGCCGACGGTGCGCGCCGCCGAGTAGTCCCAGTGGCCCTGCGCGATGGCGTAGAGCACCCAGCCGACGAAGACGACGAACATCGGGAGGACGGCGAGGAGGAACCGCCGCCAGCGCGCGTAGACGCGCACGCCCAGCAGCAGCTCCAGCGGTGCGGTCACCACCAGGCAGCCGACCAGCAGGCCCAGGTACGTCAGCCGCTCCACGGAACCCGCTTCCGTCCCCGGCCCGCCCCCGGATGCACCCGGCTCAGAGCGCCAGCGCCTGCGCCCGCCGGGTGACCTCGGTGTGCCGGTCGTCCCGCAGCGCCTGCACCGGGGTGCCGGGCAGCGACTCGTCCTCCCGGAACAGCCACTCGAAGGCCTCCTCGTCGCTGAAGCCGCCGTCCCGGAGGACCGTCAGCAGCCCGGGCAGGTGCTTGAGGACCACCCCGTCCTGCACGAAGTCGGCGGGGATCTTGCCGTTCCCGCTGCCGGGGACGGCCATCAGCTTCCCGTCGCGCAGCAGCTGCCGGACCCGGTTCGGGGAGGTGCCCAGCAGCTGGGCGACCTCCGCGGGGGTGAGCGTCTCCATAGAGTGTCAGCCTATGGCGAACAGCGGACCAGCGGGCAGCCCGGTGCCGGGACCGACCGGCCGGCACGACGGGGCGGAGGCCGCCGAGGTCACCGAGGTTGCCGAGGACCCCCGCCCGGAGCCGCCGTTCGTCGACCTCGTCGACCTCGAGGCCCGGTCCCGGGAGCTGCTGCCCCGGCCGGTCTACGACTACTACGCCGGCGGCGCCGAGACCGAGACGACGATGGGCGAGGCGACGGCGGCCTGGCGCACCTGGCGGCTCCGGCCCCGGGTGCTGCGCGGCACCACCACCGCCTCGCTCGCCACCGAGCTGCTGGGCACGCCGGTGGGCACCCCGATCGGCATCGCCCCCTGGGCCTACCAGGCCATGGCGCACCCCGACGGCGAGCTCGCCACCGCCCGGGCCGCCGCCGCCACCGGTGCCCTGATGACCGTGTCCACCAGCGCGACCCACAGCCTGGAGGAGGTCGCCGCCGTCGAGCCCGGCAGCCCGAAGTGGTTCCAGCTCTACCGGATGCACTCCGAGCGGCACACCGACGACCTCGCCCGCCGCGCCGGGGACGCCGGCTACCGGGCGCTGGTCATGACCGTCGACGTCCCGCTGCTGGGGCGCCGCCGGCGCGACCTGCGCCACGACTTCGTGCACCGCGCCGGCGTGCGGATGGCCAACCGGCCCCCGGAGGGCGAGGAGCCGACCCTCGACGGCCTGGCCACCGCCACCTGGACCTTCGACGAGATCGCCCGCTTCGGAGAACTCTCCGGCCTGCCGGTGGTGGTCAAGGGCGTGCTCCGGGGCGACGACGCCGTCCGCTGCGTGCAGGCCGGCGCCGCCGCCGTGTGGGTCACCACGCACGGTGGCCGGCAGGTCGACCCCGCGGTGAGCAGCGCCCAGGCGCTCCCCGAGATCGTCGACGCCGTCGGCGAGGACGTGGAGGTCTACGCCGACGGCGGCATGCGTTCCGGGTCGGACGTGCTCACCGCGCTCGCCCTGGGGGCCTCGGCGGTCTTCCTCGGCCGGCCGGTCGTCTGGGGGCTCGCCGCCGGGGGCGAGCAGGGCGTGGCGCGGGTCCTCGGCGGCCTCGCCGAGGAGCTCGAGCACACGATGGTCCTGTGCGGGCTCGACGACGTCCGGTCGGTACCCGCCGACACGGTGGCGGCGGCGCGATAACCTCCCGGAGGGCCGTGACTGGCGCGTCGAGGTGGGCCACCACCGGGGAGCGGCCCGCACCACCGTCGCCGTGCGCCTGGGCACCTCACCGTCGTTCAGCGCAGGAGCCCTCATGACCACCGCCCCCCGCATCACCCACTCCTTCGACGGCACCGCCGCCTCGGCCGCCTACCGCAACGCCCTGGCCGTGATCGGCGCCGTCGAGCCCCGGGTCGCCGACGCGATCAGCCAGGAGCTGACCGACCAGCGCGCCTCGCTGAAGCTGATCGCCAGCGAGAACTACGCCAGCCCCGCCGTGCTGCTCACCATGGGCAGCTGGTTCAGCGACAAGTACGCCGAGGGCACCGTCGGGCACCGCTTCTACGCCGGCTGCCAGAACGTGGACTCCGTCGAGGCGCTCGCCGCCGAGCACGCCCGCGAGCTGTTCGGCGCGCCGTACGCCTACGTGCAGCCGCACTCGGGCATCGACGCCAACCTGGTCGCCTTCTGGGCCGTGCTCGCCCAGCGGGTCGAGCTGCCCGCCCTGCAGGAGGCCGGCGCCCGGCACGTGAACGACCTCACCGACACCGACTGGGCGCAGCTGCGCCGCGCCCTGGGCGACCAGCGGATGCTCGGGATGTCGCTGGACGCCGGCGGTCACCTCACCCACGGCTTCCGCCCCAACATCAGCGGCAAGATGTTCGAGCAGTCGTCCTACGGCACCGACCCGTCGACCGGGCTGCTCGACTACGCCGCCGTCCGCGCCCGGGCCCGCGAGTTCCGGCCGCTGATCCTCATGGCCGGCTACTCCGCCTACCCGCGGCGGGTGGACTTCGCGGCGATGCGCGAGATCGCCGACGAGGTGGGCGCCACCCTGGTCGTCGACATGGCGCACTTCGCCGGCCTGGTCGCGGGCAAGGTGCTCACCGGCGACTTCGACCCGGTGCCGCACGCGCACGTCGTCACCAGCACCAGCCACAAGTCGCTGCGCGGCCCGCGCGGCGGATTCGTGCTGGCCCAGCCGGAGTACGCCGACGCCGTCGACCGCGGCTGCCCCATGGTGCTCGGTGGCCCGCTGCCGCACGTGATGGCCGCGAAGGCGGTCGCCTTCGCCGAGGCCCGCCGCCCCGAGTTCGCCGGCTACGCCCAGGCGGTCGCCGACAACGCGCAGACCCTCGCCGAGGGGCTGACGAAGCGCGGCGCCCGGCTGGTCACCGGCGGCACCGACAACCACCTGGTGCTCATCGACGTCACCGGCTTCGGCCTGACCGGCCGCCAGGCCGAGTCCGCGCTGCTGGACGCCGGCATCGTCACCAACCGCAACGCAGTGCCGGCCGACCCCAACGGCGCCTGGTACACCTCCGGCGTCCGGCTGGGCACCCCGGCGCTGACCAGCCGCGGCTTCGGTCCGGCCGAGTTCGACCGGACGGCGGAGCTGATCGTCGACGTCCTCTCCGCCACCACCCCGGCGGCGACCCGCGACGGCGCGGCCTCGCAGGCGAGGTACGTGGTGGCCGACGGCGTCGCCGACCGCACCCGGGCGGCGGCCGCCGAGCTGCTGGCCGCGCACCCGCTGTACCCCGGCCTCGACCTCGCCTGATGCGGCCTCCCCGCAGGGGCCCGGCGCGAGCTCGCGAGCGCCGGGCCCCTGCGGGGAGGTCCTTCTCCATCCGTCACAGGCGCCCCGGTGATCCCCGTCGCCGCGTCGTGGAGCGACCAGGCCCCTCCCCGCTCCTACACTCGGCCGTGTGGACACCGCCGTGACCGACCCCGTGGTCGGCCTCGTTCTCGAGGGGCGCTACCGCCTCGAGGAGCGGGTGGCGCGGGGCGGCATGTCCACCGTCTACGCGGCCACCGACCTCCGGCTGCACAAGACCGTCGCGGTCAAGGTCATGGCCGAGCACCTGGCCCACGACCCCACGTTCGTCGACCGGTTCACCCGCGAGGCGCGGGCGGCGGCGATGCTCAGCCACGTCAACGTCGTCGGGGTCAGCGACCAGGGCAGCGACCAGGGGCTGGTCTTCCTGGTCATGGAGCTCGTGCGCGGGCGGACGCTGCGCGACCTGCTCAGCGCCCGCGGCCGGCTCACCGTCGGCGAGGCCTTCGCCGTCCTGGAGCCGGTGCTCGCCGGGCTCACCGCCGCGCACCGGGCCGGGATCGTGCACCGCGACATCAAGCCGGAGAACGTGCTCATCGGCGTCGACGGCGTGGTCAAGGTGGCCGACTTCGGCCTGGCGCGCGCCGTCGTCGGCACCGGTCAGACCAGCCAGACCGGCGGGGTGCTCATCGGCACCGTCGCCTACCTCTCCCCCGAGCAGCTCGAGCGGGGCCGCGCCGATGCCCGCAGCGACATCTACGCCGCCGGCATCGTGCTGTACGAGATGCTCACCGGGCATCCGCCGTTCGGCGGTGACACCCCGCTCGCGGTGGCCTACCAGCACGTCCACCACGACGTGCCCGCACCGTCCGCGGAGGTTCCCGGCCTGCCCTGGCAGGTCGACGAGCTGGTGGCCCGGACCACCCGCCGCGACCCGGCCGGGCGACCCCTGGACGCCGGTGCGTTCCTCGCCGAGCTGCACGACGTCCGCACCGACCTCGGCATCGACCCGGTCCCCGTGCCGACCGGGCAGAGCACGGCCGGCCCGGCCACGCTGCGGCCCACCAACCGCCCGACCCGGCCCCGGCCCGGCCACCCCAGCGATCCCGGCACCGAGGTGCTCGGCGGCCGCGGCTCGCGCGCCGGGCGCACCAGCATGCTGCCGGGGATGGGCGCCGGTCCCACGACCGACGTGCAGGGCCGTCGCCCCGGGCCGGCGCGGCCGCGTCCCGGCGTCCCCGACCACATCCGGCGGCGCCGCGCCCGGCTGCTGGTCGCCGTCGTCCTGCTCATGGCGATCACGGTCGGCGCGGTCGGCTGGTGGCTGGGCTCCGGCCGCTGGACCGACGTCCCCGCGCTGACCGGCAAGCAGGAGGCCGCGGCCATCGACCTGCTGCAGGACGCCGGGCTCGACCCCGACCCGGTCGTGCGGGAGTGGAGCGAGTCGGTGCCGGAGGGCGTGGTCATCTCGACCGACCCGTCGTCGGGCGAGCTCATCCGCGGCACCGACGTCCGCGTCGTCGTCTCCAAGGGGCCCGAGCGCTACACCGTGCCGCCGGAGCTCGTGGGCCAGCCGGTCGACGACGTCGAGGCGCGCCTGCAGGCCGACCTGCCGATCCAGATCACCCGGGGCCAGGCCTACGACGACGCCGTGCCCCCGGGCAATGTGATCGGCTTCGACCCGCCCGCGGGCACCGCGCTCAAGCGCGACCAGGTCGTGACGGTCGTGGTCAGCCAGGGCCGGGCACCGGTCGCCGTCCCCGACGTGACCGGGCAGACCCCGGAGCAGGCGCGGGCCAACCTCGAGGCGCAGGGCTTCACCGTCGAGCGCGACGAGGACGGGCGCAGCGACCAGGTCGACAAGGGCGAGGTCATGGCCGTCGAACCAGGTCCCGGCGCGGGCCCCGTCCCCTACGGCAGCACCGTGCGCATCCAGGTCTCGGCGGGCGTCCCGCTGGTCACCGTGCCCGACGTCGTCGGCAAGAGCGGCGACGAGGCCACCGCGATCCTGCGGGCCGCCGGCCTGCAGGTGGAGGCCACCCGGTTCTTCGGCAACCGGGTGCTGCGGCAGAGCCCCGCTGCCGGCGAGACCGTGGAGCGCGGCACCCCCGTCACCATCCTGCTCACCTTCGGATAGGTCCTTGTCGCACACCTCCCCCGGTGTGCCCGCCATCGGCGCGCACATCCAGATCAAGGGCGGCCTGGCCACGGGCGGGCTCGCCTACACCGACGCCGTCGCCGCCCGCGCCGTCCAGGTCTTCGTGGGCAACCCCCGCGGCTGGAAGCTCACCGACGGCGACCCGGCGCAGGACGCGAGGTTCACCGCCGGCTGCGCCGAGCGCGGCGTGCCCTCGTTCATCCACACCCCGTTCCTGGTGAACGTCGGCTCGCCGACCGAGGCGACCGTGACGCAGTCGGTCGCCTCGATCGCGCACAACCTGCGGCGCGGCGCGCAGCTGGGCTGCCAGGGCGTCGTCGTCCACGCCGGGTCCGCCGTCGGGGAGGACCGGTACGAACCGGCCCTGCGCCAGCTCCACGAGCAGCTGCTGCCCGTGCTGGAGGCCGCCGACCCCGACGGGCCGCGGCTGCTGATCGAGCCGACGGCCGGCGGCGGCAAGGCCCTCGCCGCCACGGTCGAGGAGCTCGGCCCCTACTTCGCCGCGCTGGAGCACCACCCGCTGCTGGGCGTGTGCTTCGACACCTGCCACGCCTGGGCCGCCGGCCACGACCTCGCGGCCCCCGGCGGGATGTCGGCCACCCTCGAGGCGCTGGAGGCCACCGTGGGCCCCGGCCGGCTGGGCCTGGTGCACGTGAACGACTCGCTCGACGCCTGCGGTTCCAAGCGCGACCGGCACACGACCATCGGCGAGGGGCTGATCGGGTCGGGCGAGTACGGCACCGGCCCGTTCGCCGAGCTGCTGCGCCACCGCACCACCGCCGGGGTGCCCATGGTCGTGGAGACGCCGAGCCTGCGCGACGGCGACCCGTGCGGCGGCCACGCCGCGGACATCAAGCTGCTGAACTCCCTGATCGGCGACTGACCCCGGCCGGACCCGGGCGAGATCTGCACACTCGCCCCCATCAGCCGCCCGATGCGGGCCACATCGCAGATCTGGCGGTGCCGGCCGCTCTCACCGGTCCGCCCGGCGGCTAGCGGTCGAGGAGGTCCGCGAGGACGTCGGCGGCGTGGTCGACCGCGACGCGGTCGACGTCCAGGTGGGTCACCAGCCTGATCCGGCGCGGGCCGACCTGCCCGACCAGCACGCCCCGCGCCCTGGCCGCCTCGGCGATCATCGGGGCCGGCACCTCGTCGACGACCACCATGTTGGTCTCCACCGACGCCGGGTCGACCCCCAGCCGCTTGGCCAGCAGCTGCGCCTGCTCGTGGTCCTCGCCCAGCCGCGGCAGGTGGTGGTCGAGGGCGTGCAGGCCCGCCGCGGCCAGCACCCCGGCCTGCCGCATGCCACCGCCCAGCCGCTTGCGCCACAGCCGGGCGGCCGCGATCCGCTCCGCCGACGCGACCAGCACCGACCCCACCGGCGCCCCCAGGCCCTTGGACAGGCACACCGAGGCGGTGTCGGCGAGCCGGCCGTAGGTCGCCAGGTCGACGCCGGAGGCGACGTGCGCGTTCCAGATGCGGGCGCCGTCGAGGTGGACGGCGACGTCGGCGCCGCGCGACCAGTCCCACAGCCGCTGGAGCTGGTCGAGCGGCTGCACCCGGCCGAAGCCGCGGTTGTGGGTGTTCTCCACGGCGACGGCCGCGGTGGCGGTGAGGTGCCAGTCGTCCTTCGGCCGCACCTGCGCGATGACCTGGTCCGCGTCCAGCCGACCCCGGTCGGAGACCACGGTGCGGGTGGAGATGCCGAAGACCGCCGCCGCGGCACCCATCTCGTAGGTGACCACGTGCGCGTCGGCGTCGCAGAGCACCTCCTGGCCGGGCTCGCAGACCAGCCGCATGCCGATCTGGTTGCCCATGGTCCCCGAGGGGACGAACAGGCCGGCCTCGTGCCCGAACATCGCCGCCACCCGCTCCTCGAGCGCGGTGATCGACGGGTCCTCGCGGTAGACGTCGTCGCCCACCTCCGCCTCGGCCATGACGCGGCGCATCGCCGCGGTGGGCCGGGTGACGGTGTCCGAGCGGAGGTCGATCACGGCCCCGTCCAGAGGCTCGTCCCGAGCATGCGAGGGATCGGCGGCCCCGTCCAGGGCACCGCCGCGAGCGTGCGAGCGGTGGGGAGGATGGGGTCCTTCTGGGGGCCCTTACCCACGCAGCATCTCCGCCACGAGGAACGCCAGCTCCAGCGACTGACCGGTGTTCAGCCGCGGGTCGCAGGCGGTCTCGTACCGGCTGTTGAGGTCCTCGTCGCTGATCTCCATCGCCCCGCCGAGGCACTCGGTGACGTCCTCACCGGTCAGCTCCACGTGGATGCCGCCCGGCCAGGTGCCCAGCGCCCGGTGCACGTCGAAGAAGCCGAGCACCTCGTCGACCACGCGGTCGAAGTGCCGGGTCTTGTAGCCGGTCGAGGACTCGTGGGTGTTGCCGTGCATCGGGTCGCACTGCCAGACGACGGTGTGCCCGCTGGCGGTGACCTTCTCCACGATGCCCGGCAGGACGTCGCGGATCTTCCCGTTGCCCATCCGGCTGATCAGGGTGAGCCGGCCCGGCACGCCGTCCGGGTCGAGGCGCTCGACGAGCTCCACGGCCTGCTCCGGCGTCGTCGTCGGGCCGATCTTCACGCCGATCGGGTTCGCCAGCTTCGACACGAACTCGATGTGCGCGCCGTCCATCTGGCGGGTCCGCTCCCCCACCCAGACGAAGTGGGCGGAGAGGGCGTACGGCCGGCCCTCGTGCATGCGCAGCAGCGCGCGCTCGTAGTCGAGGATCAGCGCCTCGTGCGAGTTGAACAGCTCCACCCCGCGCAGCGCGTCGGAGTCGATGCCGCAGGCCCGCATGAACGCCAGTGCGCGGTCGATCTCCCGGGCGATCACCTCGTACCGCACGCCCGCCGGCGAGTTGGCGACGAAGTCGCGGTTCCAGTCGTGCACGGCGTGCAGGTCGGCCATGCCGCCGCGGGCGTAGGCCCGGATCATGTTCATGGCGGCGGCGGAGTTCGCGTAGGCCCGCACCAGGCGGTTCGGGTCGGGGATGCGCTTCTCCAGCACCGGCTCCAGGTCGTTCACCATGTCGCCCCGGTAGGAGGGCAGGCCCAGGGCATCGGTGTCCGACGAGCGCGGCTTGGCGTACTGCCCCGCCACGCGGCCGACCTTGACCACCGGCACGCTCGCGCCGTAGGTGAGCACGATGGCCATCTGCAGCATCGTGCGGGTGGTGGCCTGCAGGTGCGGCTCGGTGTTGAGGTCGAACGTCTCCGCGCAGTCACCACCCTGCAGCAGGAACGCCTTGCCCTGCGCGACGTCGGCCAGCTGGGCGCGGAGGGTGTCGACCTCGCTCGGGGCGACGATCGGCGGGACCGAGGAGAGAGTCGCCAGCACGGCGTCCAGCGCGGCCCGGTCGGGCCACCGCGGCTGCTGGGCGGCGGGTAGTTCCCGCCACCGGTCCAGACCGGGGACCAGCTCGGCAGGTTCGGGGAGGCTCACGCCCCGAGGGTACGGCGAGACCCCTCCGCGCTGGCCAGGGAGTCGTCCCACGAAGCGGGACGGCGTCCCGGCGCGGACGCCGGCGGACCGTGGAGCGACTCCATCCAGGCGCACCACCCGCCCCGCGCGGTGACGATCAGGCCACAGACGGTCGCTCCCGCGGCGAACCCCGCGCTGAGCTGCCGATATCCCGGTCGAGCGGCGGCACCCAGATCGCCGCCCCTACCTGGAAGGCAGAACATGCGCTGGACGAACCTGCCCGCCTGGGCGGTTCCCTCGAACACGGGCATCCGGACCAAGGTCGTGGCCCTCGCGGTGGCCAGCGTCACCGCGACCGGCGTGGCCATGGGCGGCGTCAGCGCCTGGCAGAGCAGCCGGTTCGCCGACGACGCCGCGCAGCACATGGACGCCCTCGTCGAGCAGGACATCAGCCGGGCGGCCCGCGGCACCTACGACGTCGTCGCCACCCAGGGCGCCTCCACCGCCGCCAAGGTCGACTCCGACCTCGCCACCGCCCGGTACGTCCTGCAGCAGGCCGGCGGCTTCGCGATCGACGACTCCGGCACCGGGTTGGTCCCCTGGGACGCCAAGAACCAGCTGACCGGCGAGGTCACGCCGCTGACCCTCCCCCGCGTCCTCGTCGGCGGCGAGTGGCTGGGGAAGAACAGCGACGCCGCCGTCCCCACGCCGGTGGTCGACACCGTCAAGACGATGGTCGGGGCCACCGTGACCATCTTCCAGAAGACGCCCTCGGGCGACTTCCTGCGCGTGGCCACGAACGTGCAGGCCGCGAGCGGCGCCCGCGCCATCGGCACCTACATCCCCGCCGTCAACCCCGACGGCGCGCCGAACCCGGTCGCCTCCGCCGTGAGCAAGGGCGAGACCTACCGCGGCAACGCCTTCGTCGTCGACTCCTGGCTGGTGTCGGCCTACGAACCCATCCTCGGGCCCGCGGGTGACGTGGTCGGCGTCCTCTACGTCGGGGTGAAGCAGGAGAACCTGCCCGCGCTCCGCGAGGGCCTGCAGGCCACCACCATCGGGGAGAACGGCCACGTCGAGATCTACGGCGGCACGGGGGACCGCGCCGGCACCGTGCTGATCAGCCCCGACGGCAGCCGCGACGGCGAGCAGATGCTCTCGGCCACCGACGCCGACGGCACGCCCTACGTGCAGCAGATCGTCGACGCCGCCCTGCAACTGCAAGGCGGCGAGCAGGCGACCGTGCGCTACGACGACCCCCAGGCCGGGCCCACGACCGTCCGGGTGTCGTACTACGCCCCCTGGGACTGGATCATCGCCACCGTGGCGCGCGACGAGGACTTCGCCGGCGCCCAGGAGTCCCTCGCGTCCGGCCGCTCGTCCATGATGTGGGCGATGGTGGTCGCCGGCCTGGTGATCGCCGTGCTGGGCGGGGTGCTCGCCCGGTGGGTCGGGCACCGGCTGACCCAGCCCCTGACCCACCTGCGCGACCGCATGGCCGAGATCGCCGACGGGGAGGGCGACCTGACCCAGCGGATGGACGACTCCCGCGACGACGAGGTCGGGCAGCTCTCCGGCGCCTTCAACCGCTTCGTGGAGAAGGTGGCCGGCACCGTGCGCGACATCCACCGGTGCGCGCAGGACGTCGCCGCCTCCGCCGCAGGGGTGTCCACCGTCGCCGACGGCCTGGCGCAGCGGGCCTCCCGCAGCCGGGACCAGGCGCAGGGGGCCCACGGCGTCGCGGCGGAGATCAGCAGCAGCGTCTCCTCCGCGGCCGCCGGCGCGGAGGAGATGGGGGTCTCGATCACCGAGATCGCCCGCAGCGCCGCCGAGGCGGCGGAGGTCGGCCGCCAGGCGGCGTCCCTCGCCGAGCAGACCGAGACGACGATCGCCGCGCTCGGGGCGAGCTCCGCGGAGATCGGGGACGTCGTGAAGGTCATCTCCGGGGTGGCCGAGCAGACCAACCTGCTGGCCCTCAACGCCACCATCGAGGCGGCCCGCGCGGGCGATGCGGGCAAGGGCTTCGCCGTCGTCGCCAACGAGGTCAAGGAGCTCGCGCAGGAGGCGGCGAAGGCCAGCGAGGAGATCGCGCAGCGGGTGCAGGGCATCCAGTCCGAGACCACCGACGCGGTGCGGTCGATCTCGCGCATCGCCGAAGTGGTCCGGGCGATCAACGACCACCAGACGACGATCGCCAGCGCCGTCGAGGAGCAGACGGCGACCACCCGGGAGCTCAGCCGCAGCGTGGCGACGGCGGCGGAGGGCGCCGGCACCGTCACCACCACGCTGACCACGGTGAGCCGGGACGCCGACGACAGCGCGACCGACGTGGAGCGGGCCCGCTCGGCGGCCCAGGAGCTGGACGGGCTGTCCAAGGAGCTCAACCGGCTGCTCGCCGTCTTCACGGTGTAGCCGCCGCCGCGTGGCGGAAGGCCCTCTCCCGGCGACGGGAGAGGGCCTTCTGCGCTTTTCAGGTCAGCGCACGCCGCGCCGTGCCCCCGAGCCGGCCTGGCGCCGGCCGGAGAACCGGTTGTAGAGCAGGAGCACGAGCACCGCTCCCAGGACGGAACCGATGATCCCGGCGGGACCGAAGCCGCGGTCCCGGAAGCCACCGAAGAGGAGGCCGAGGAGCAGGCCACCGACGACGGAGCCGCTCACCCCGAGCAACAGCGTGGCGCCCAGGCTCATGGTGTCCTTGCCGGGCACGAGCGCCCGGGCGAGGAAACCGGCGATCAGACCGACGACGAGCAACCAGAGCAGGGAGAGCACGGGGAACCTCTTCACGACGACGTGGCGGACGTGCTGCGGATGTCCGGGGCGGTGGGAGCGCACCCGGTCGGGACCGGGCAGCGTTCCGGGGGCCGTCTCTTCCCGGTGGCGGCAAGCGGCTCGCCGCGACGGCTCAGGCGCCGCCGGACCGGGGACGGCCGCGGCGGGGGCGACCGACGCCGTGCCGGATCTCGCCCGGCGGGGGGATCGGGAGGCCCAGCAGCCGCAGCACCCGGGCGACCACCGGCGAGGCCGCCACCAGGACGACGTCGCGGGCGAGCGCCGGGGAGAGCCCGTGCGAGTCGATGAAGCTGACGCGGCCGAGGTCGACCGCGATCGGCCCCGGATCGGTGGCCCGCACGTGGGCGAGGAGGGCCGCGAACAGATCAGCGCCCGCCAGGTCGAGCTCACCGGACACCTCGACGAGAGGACGGCGCCCGCCCCACCGGATATCCAGGGTCAGCTCGGCACCGTCCGCGACCGCGCCGGTGTGCCGGGACGCCGGGTGCCCGGCGCGCAGCCGCTGCGCGGATCGGCCGGGTCGGGCCACCGACGGGGTGGCCGGGGAGGCGGTGGGCCGCGGGAGCGGGTGGGAGGTCCGAGCCATGTCCCGACGCTAGGACTGCGCGCCCGCCGCCGGCAGGGGCCGGGCCGGACGACACCCGCTGCCACTCGTTGCCGAGATCCGGCAGCGTCGACCGGGCAACCCGCTGCTCAGCGGAGGGTGAGGGGCCTCGCCGGCCAGTCGAGCAGGCGCGCTCCGGTGACGGCGACGAGGAGCGGCAGCTGGTCGGCCGGATCCGCCGGGTCGTACCCGCTGAGCTCCCGGATCCGCTGCAGCCGGTAGGTCACCGCACGCACGCTCAGGTGCAGCCGACGGGCCGCCGAGGCCGCATTGCGCCCGCCGGCGAAGTACGCCTCTGCCGTCGCGACGAGGGGTTCGGGGCCACCCCGGGCGTCCACCAGCGGACCGAGCACCGTGCCGACGAGGTCGGCGATCGCCTCCTCGTCCCGGAGCAGCACCCGGTAGACGAGCATGTCCCGCGCGTGGACCACCGGTTCGGGGAGGCTCAGCCGCTGCGCGACCTCGAGGGCGTCCACCGCCTCGCGGTAGGAGCGGAGGACCCCCCGCGGACCGGGGTACGAGCGCCCCACCCCCACCCGCCACCGCGCACGGCGGGTCAGCCGGCCCACCGCCTGGCCGGACAGCTCGGCCAGCGCGTCGTCGTCGGGGGCCCGCCCACCCGGCGCCGGGACCGAGGACAGCACGCAGACGAGCCGACCGTCCTTCGCCGCGACGAGCAGCCCTCGGTCGCCGAAGCGGGCGCGCGCCTCCGCCTCCAGCCACCCGGTCAGGGGCATGCCGGAGTCGGTGGGCCGGTCGGTCGCCGCCACCGTCACGGTGTGGCTGCCGGTCAGCGCCAGCCCCAGCCGGGCGGCCCGCTCGACGAGCGCGCCGACCTCCGACCGGCCGGTGAGCAGGTCGTCGACGAACTCCCGCCGGAACGCCTCCTCGCGACGGACCACGTCCCGCTCGGCGTCGACGTGCCCCGCGGCCAGGGCCGCCAGCGCCGTGTCCGCCCCGCGCCACACCGCCTCGCCGACGGACACCAGGTCGACGGAGCCCGACCGTCCGCGGGAGTCACCCACGAGGCCCGGGAGGCGGGGCCAGAGCCTGCGCGACGCGGTCATGTACAGGTCCACCAGCGCGGGCAGCCCGACCCCCTGCTCCGCCGCCCTCGCGCCGAGCTGCCGGCAGTGGGCCTCCTCGGCGGCCGTCAGCCGGCGCCCCTGCACCGCCACGGCGGTCAGCGCGGTCAGGTACCCGTCGAGCAGGGACGCCGGCACCCCGTGCTCCCGGGCGGAGGCGTCCTCCACCTCCGCCAGCACCTCGGACTCCGGGCGCTCGCTGGGTCGGCCCACACCGGGCACTGTTCCGTCTCCCGCCCCCGGGGTCCACCTGCGGGTGGTGGGCACGTCAGCCCGCGGCCTCGATGGCGTGCCAGCGCGCGAGGTTGTACCGGGCGTCGACCAGCGCGTCGTGGGTGCCCTGCGGCTTCGGCGGCAGCGGCGGCTGCCCCCGGTCGTCCCAGCGCTGCCGCAGCTCCCGGGTGAAGCGCGGGATGGGCCGGGGCAGCGCCGGCATCGCGCCCCACAGCTGGCACAGCGCCACGTGGTCGTAGGCGGCGAACCAGGCCCACAGCTCGATCTCCTCCCCCGGTGCGGTCAGGAAGGAGAGCAGGTCCTCGCGGATCCGCTGGCGGCTGCGCCACGCCTTGTCCGCCGGCGGGGGCAGCTGGTCGAGCACGTTGCGGCGCACCCAGGGAATGGCCTTGCCGGGGTCGAACTCCGTGCTCACGGCGTAGAACTCCCGGCCGGTCTCGTCGACGACGCCGATGGAGACGAGGTCGATCGTGGTGCCGTCCTCGATGAACTCGGTGTCGTAGAAGAAGCGCCGCACGCCGTCCACCGTAGGTCGCCGCCGACGGCAGCTGGTGCGCGCGTTCTTCTCCGTCACCGAGGACCTCGTCGCCCAGTGGGTCCGGGAGCCCCACGATGCCCCGAGCCGCGCTGCTCACGCTGCTGCGCGACGTGCTCGACCGGCTGCTGCCCCGTCAGCCGGCGAGCGTCGTGGGTGCGCGGTCGGCGGCCTCGGTGACCGGCGGCTGCAGGGTCGCGATGACGTCGTTGGCGCTGGCGCCCGTCGCGTCCATCGACTTCTTCACCGTGGCGCCGTAGACGTCGACGTACTCCTGGCCCGACAACGTCATGATCTCGTACATGATCTCATCGGTGATGGAGCGCTCGACGAACCGGTCCCCGGCCAGCCCCTCGTAGCGGCTGAAGTCCAGCGGCTCCCCGAAGACGACCTTCACCCGCATCAGCTCCTTGCCGAAAGGCAGCTTCCGGGAGCTGTAGCACATGGCCACCGGGATCACCGGGACACCGGTCTCCAGCGCCATGCGGGCGACCCCGATCTTGCCGCGGTAGAGCCGGCCGTCGGGCGAGCGCGTGCCCTCCGGGTAGATGCCGAGCAGCTTGCCCTGGCGGAGGATGCGCAGGCCGGTCTGGATGGCGTTCTCGGCCGCCGACGCGCTGGACCGGTCGATCGGCACCTGGCCGGCGCCGGAGAAGAAGGCACGCTGCAGGAAGCCCTTCACGCCCTTGCCGGTGAAGTACTCCGCCTTCGCCAGGAAGGTCACCCGCCGCTTCAGCTGCAGGGGCATGAAGATCCAGTCGGCCGCGGAGAGGTGGTTGCTCGCCAGGATCGCCGCACCCGTCGCCGGCACGTGCTCGACGCCCTCGGCCTTCGGGCGGCAGACCACGGTCACCGCCGGACCGATCGCGACGAACTTGAGGAACCAGTAGAACAACACGCCTCCCTCGGGGACTGCCAGACTAGGGAGCCTGGGGCCCCGATCACAATCCGGGCCCCGTCGTGAGGTAGCCGACACCGGCGCGACGCCGGATGCCGAGGAGGAGCGCCGTGCCCGGACCGACCCCCGTTCCCGAGGTCATGCCCGGCGCCGAGCCGTTCGAGTTCCCCGGCGGCGAGGGGCCGGCGGGGCGCACCGGCGTGCTCCTCGTCCACGGGTTCACCGCGACGCCGATGAGCGTGCGGCCCTGGGGCGAGCACCTGGCCGCCGAGGGCTTCGCCGTCCGGTGCCCGCTGCTGCCCGGCCACGGCACCCGCTGGCAGGACTGCAACGCCAGCACCTCCGACCAGTGGACGCAGACGGTGGAGCACGCGTTCGACCAGCTCGCCGCCACCTGCGACCGGGTGTTCGTCGCCGGCCTCTCGATGGGCGGGACGCTGGCCACCCGCCTGGCCGAGGTGCGCGCGGGCGACGTCGCCGGACTGCTCCTGGTGAACCCGGCGCTGACGACCCAGCGGCTGGACGCCAAGCTGCTCCCGCTGCTGGCCCGGCTGACCCCCCGCTGGGCACCGATCGCCAGCGACATCAAGAAGCCCGGCGTCACCGAGCTCGCCTACCCGAAGCTGCCCACGCGCGCGATGCTGCAGCTGCGCGGCCTCTGGGCCGCCACCCGCGCCGACCTGGGGCTGGTCACGGCGCCGGTCATCGTCTTCCGCAGCGCCGAGGACCACGTCGTGGAGCCCGTGAACAGCGCCCTGCTGCTGGCCGGTGTGGCCAGCCCGGACACCACCGAGGTCGTGCTGGAGGACAGCTACCACGTGGCCACCCTGGACAACGACGCCCCGCTGGTCTTCCGCCGGTCCGCCGAGTGGATCCGCGCGCGCGTGCCGGTGGACGAGACCGGCGCCTCGTCGGGCGGGCGTCGGTGACCGAGCGGCGCGGCCGGGGCCGCCGCGACAACGGCCTGGACGCCGCGCTCTGGAGCCCGGTGCGCGACGTCGACCCACGCGTGGGCGAGCACCTCCTCGACGTCCTCGAGGCCGCCGGGATCGCCGCCTACCTGGAGCCGGCCGCCGACGTCGGCCCCTACACCCGGTCGGTCGTCCTCCCCAGCCCGCCGTCGGACCGGCTGTTCGTCGACCGGTCGCGCCAGGCCGAGGCGCGGGGGCTGGTCGAGCAGCACGCCGACGAGCACCCGGCCGAGCCGCGCGTGCTCCGCCGGCCCGCCGGGCGCGACCTCGACGAGGACGCCGAGTGGCGCCGCATCGTGGCCGCCTTCGAGGCCGAGCACGGCCCCACGGCCGTCGACGGGGCGCCGTCGGACGCGCCCCCGCCGACGCCGCACGAGGTGCCGGTGCTCGACCGGCCGGAGGAGCACTTCGAGCCGCCGGCCCCGCCGCCGCTGCCGGTCCCCGCACCGGCGGTCCTCTACGCCCTGCTGCTGGTGGCCGCCGGCATCCTGCTCATCGGCGTCCCCTCGATCATCGGCCTCTCGGCCGACGCCGGCCTCGTCCTCGGGGTGGGCGTGGTGGCCGGTGGCGTGGCGCTGCTGGTCTCCCGCATGCGCGACCGCTCCGACGACGGCGACGACGGGGCGGTGGTCTGAGCATGCCCACCGCCACCGCCACCGTCACCGTCGCGGGCCACCTGATGGACACCGGCACCCTCGCCCGCATCCTCGACGACGTCCTGGAGTACGGCGGGGACTACCGGATCGCCGACCTGGCCCTGGGGCGCGAGCACGCCGACGAGTCGACGGCGCTGATCGAGATCACCGCCGACGAGGCCGAGCGGCTCGAGCGGATCCTCATGCGGGTGCAGGTCCACGGGGCCAACGCCGTCGACCCGGGGACGGCGACGACCCGCCCCGCCCCCGCGGACGGGGTCTTCCCGGACGACTTCTACTCGACCACCAACCTGGAGACCCTCGTCCGCCTGGACGGGGAGTGGCTGCGGGTACGCAACCCGGAGATGGACTGCGGCCTGGTGGTGTCCACCGAGGAGACCGGCACGGTCGTGCGCACGGTGCCCGTGAGCGACGTGCGCGCGGGAGACACCGTCGTCTGCGGGGCCCAGGGGGTGCGGGTGGAGCTGCCCGTGCAGGCCCCACGCGGCACGGAGGACGACTTCGGGTTCATGTCCTCCACGGTGTCCAGCGAGAAGCCCCAGGCGCTGCTGGTCCGGCAGATCGCCGAGCGCATGCGCGAGGTCAGGGCCGCCGGGAAGCGGGTGCTGTGGGTGGGCGGGCCGGCCGTGGTGCACACCGGCGCCGCCCCCGCGATGGTGCGGCTGATCCGCGCCGGCTACGTCGACGTCCTCTTCGCCGGCAACGCCCTGGCCACCCACGACATCGAGTCGGCGCTGTTCGGCACCTCGCTGGGGGTCGACCTCGCGAAGGGCTCGGGGGTGCCGCACGGCCACGAGCACCACATCCGCGCGATCAACACGATCCGGGCGGCCGGCTCCATCCCGGCGGCCGTCGACTCCGGCGTCCTCACCGGCGGGGTCATGCACGCGATGGTGCAGGCGGGGAGACCGTTCGTGCTGGTCGGCTCGGTGCGCGACGACGGGCCGCTGCCCGACGTGCACACCGACGTGATCGAGGGTCAGCGCGCGATGCGCGCCGAGCTGCACGACGTCGGCTTCGCGATCATGGTGGCGACGATGCTGCACTCCATCGCCACCGGGAACATCCTGCCGGCGTCGATCCCGCTGGTCTGCGTCGACATCAACCCGGCCACGGTCACCAAGCTGGCCGACCGGGGCAGCGCGCAGGCGATCGGCATCGTCACCGACATCGGCCTGTTCCTGGAGCAGCTGGCCCGGGAGCTGGCGCCGGCGGACTAGGCCTCGCCCTCGGCGACGGCCCTCCGCACCAGGTCGGCCGCGCCCACGATGCCGGCCTGCGGCCCCAGTTCGGCGACGACGACCCGGGGGCCGGGGCGGAAGCCGCGGCCGGGCAGGGCGCGCTCCAGCCGCTCCCGGGCGGGCCGCAGCACCATCTCGCCGAGCACGCTGACCCCGCCGCCGATCACCACGACCTCGGGGTCGAGCACCGCCGCCAGGTCGGCGATCCCCTGGCCCAGCCAGTACCCCACGTCGGTGACCAGCTCGAGCGCCAGCGGGTCGCCGTCGTAGGCGGCGCGGGCCACGTGCTCGCCGGTCAGCCGGTCGGGCTCGCAGTCGACCCGCTCCAGCAGCAGCGCGGCGGCCGCCGGCGAGGTGCGGGCCACCTCCCGCGCGGTCTGGCCCAGCGCCGTCCCGCTGGCGTACTGCTCCCAGCAGCCCCGGTTGCCGCAGGCGCACAGCCGCCCGTCGGGGACCACGCGCATGTGCCCCCACTCCCCCGCGACCCCGTGCGAGCCCCGGCGCAGCCGCCCGTCGAGCACGATGCCGCCCCCGATGCCGGTGCCGAGGGTGATCATCAGCGCCAGGTCGGCACCCCGGGCGGCGCCGTAGCGGTACTCGGCCCACGCCGCGGCGTCGGCGTCGTTGCCCACCCACAGCGGGCGCTGCAGCCGCGCGCCCAGGTCCTTGCGCAGGGTGGAGTTCCGCCACGCCAGGTGCGGGCTGAACAGCACGGTGTCCCCCGTGCGGTCGAACCAGCCGGCGGCACCCACGCCGACGCCGACGACCTCGTCCCCCAGCCCCCCGGCGAGCTCGTCGACGACGGCCGCGATGGCGTCCTCGGTGTCGCTCACCGAGGCGCCGGGCGTCGCCCGCCGCGCGGTGGCCACGATCGTGCCGTCGGGCGCCACCAGCCCACCGGCGACCTTGGTGCCGCCGATGTCGATGCCGAGCGCCGGGCGGGCCGTCACCCCCGGCCCGGTCACGCGATGTCGATCCGCTGGACGGCCGGCTGGCCGGTGGACTGCTCGGTGGGCTGCTCGGGGGGCTGCTCGGGGGCGCGGTCGCCGGTCGCCGAGGTGGCGCCGCCGGCGCCCTGGTCCTCCGCGAACGCCCGGAGCGCGGCCGCGGTGGTGGTGAGGACGTCGGCCAGCGCGGCGGTCACCTCGGGACGCTCACCACGGACGACGGCGGCCGCCTGGCAGACCGGGCACCAGCGGCAGTCCCCGCCATGCCCGTCGCCGGAAGCGGCGGCGGGCCGCTCGGCGCTGGCCCGGACGACGTCGAACAGGCGGCGGGCCTGGTCGAGCCAGTCGGCACCGGTGGTCATCTGATCCTCCCCTCGGCCGCCAGGAGGTCGGCCGGCCACTGCTGCGGATCCGGGCGGAAACTGACCTCGAGGCGGGCGTCGGCGGTGCCGGGGGCGAGCAGCCGTCCCCCCGTCACCTCGCACCGGCGCAGCAGCGAGTCCAGGCGCAGCGAACGACGATCCTCCCCTACCGACAGCACGAGGTCATCGCCCCACCGGGTCAGCCCCACGGCGGCGCGGTCGGCGAAGGGCAGCGGGACGACCAACTGCCACCCGGACCCGCCCCGGTGCGGGGCCGGTCTCGCCGGCCCGCCGGACGCCGGGAGATCCAGCCCGTCCAGCAGGGCCCGGGCACCGGCCACGTCCGCCGGTGAGGCCGGCAGCTCGGGGACGTCGTGCACGGCGGCCACCTCCGCCAGCCGGGACCGGGCGGCGTCCTGCTCTGCGATGCGTCCCGCCCACCACTCCCCCGGACCGCCGACCGGCAGCACCCGGGCGAGCACGGTGGCGACCCGCAACCCGTGCAGGGCCAGCACGGTCGCCGCGTTCCGCAGCTCCGGCACGGCGGGGCCGCGGGCGGCGGCGGCCAGCCAGACCGCCGTGGCGGTCGGATCGGCCAGCCGCTCCTGCGCGAGCAGCCGCTCGAGCCCGGGCAGCGCGGCGAGCAGCGCGTCCACCGGTCCCTGGCGGGCCGCCCCCGCCGCCACCGTCGCCGTCCGCACGGCGGCCAGCGCCCGGGCCGTCGGCGGCAGCGCCTGGTCCAGCCACCAGCGCAGGACGCCGGGCAGGGCCGCCAGCGCGAGCCCGTCCCGCAGGGGGCCGGCGTCGACCACCACCAGGTCGGCGTCGGCGGAGCCGAGGGCCGCCATCAGCGCGAGCTCCTCGGCGCCCGGCAGCGGCACCACCGAGCTGGCCGGCGGCAGCTCCAGGTGCGGCAGCAGCGCACCGAGCGCACCGGCGTGGGCTCCCCACAGGTCCTCGACCGCCCGGCGTCCCTGCACGCGCAGCGTGCGCAGCCCCGGGACCTCGTCGAGGCCGGGCACGGGTGGCGGCTGCCGGGAGAGCAGCAGCGTGCGCCGGCCCTCCTGGGCGGCGCGGACGGCCGCGGCGGCCGCCAGCGTCGAGGAGCCCGTCCCGCCGGGGCCGGTGACCAGGAGGGTGCGCACTCGGCTCAGCCCTCGACGCGCTTCTTGAGCTCCTTGAGCGCGGTGTCGAGGATGACCTTCTCCGCCTTGCGCTTGATCATGCCGAGCATCGGGATGGAGAGGTCGATGGTGATCGAGTAGGTGACCTCGGTGCGGCCGCCGGTCTCGGCGAGGGTGTAGGAGCCCT
Organism: Blastococcus sp. SYSU DS1021; assembly: GCF_054050995.1. Classification (NCBI taxonomy): domain Bacteria; kingdom Bacillati; phylum Actinomycetota; class Actinomycetes; order Geodermatophilales; family Geodermatophilaceae; genus Blastococcus; species Blastococcus sp. SYSU DS1021. Next base: position 91,277 of record NZ_JBJHAL010000013.1, read on the forward strand.
CCTGCCGCTTCTGCATCTGTCCCTGGACCAGCGTCCAGGAGACCCGGCGGTCGTCGTCCCAGGTGTACTCGAGGACGTAGTCGTCCTTCACCGCGCCGGCGTCCAGCACGAAGTGCACCCGCCGGGCCCGGCCGTCCGCGCCGGTCTCGAGGACCTCGACCTTCTTCGCGGCGGTCACCCACTGCGGATACGAGGGGAAGTCGGCGATCACCGCCATGACCTCGGCCGCAGGCGCCTCGACGACGATCGACTGGGTGGACTGGTCGGCCATGGGCAGCAGGCTAGCCGCTCCCCGCCGTGCCCGGCCCCCGTACACCACGGCACTCGGCTACTCCCGGGTAGCACCAGCCGCTAGATTGTTCGGACGTCCCCGTACCGGGGCCGCGGGCGACGGTGCCTCCGGACGGTCGGGGAGGAAAGGACCGGGCGTGCGCGAGTTCAGCGTTCCAGCAACCCACGAGGTGGGCCCCGACGAGGCCCTCACCGACATGCTCACGACCAACGTCGCCGAGCACGGGAACGAGGTCGGCCTCCGGCGCCGGGTGGACGGCCGCTGGACCGACGTGACCTGGCAGCAGTTCGGCGAGGAGGTCCGCGGCGTCGCCAAGGGCCTGATCGCCGCGGGGGTGGCCGCCGGCGACCGCGTCGCCCTGCAGGCCAAGACGCGCTACGAGTGGACCGTCCTCGACTACGCCATCTGGACCGCCGGCGCGGTCGTCGTCCCGGTCTACGAGACCTCCAGTGCCGACCAGGTGGCGTGGATCCTCTCCGACTCCGGGGCCACGGTCGCCGTCGTCGAGCGCGACGAGCACGCCGCCGCCATCGAGTCGATCCGGGACCAGGCGCCCGAGCTGAAGGCCGTCTTCGTCATCGACGACGGCGCGGTCGAGCAGCTGACCGCGACCGGCCGGGAGGTGCCCGACAGCGAGCTCGACGCCCGCCGGGCCACGCTCCACGCCGACAGCCCGGCCACGCTGATCTACACCAGCGGCACCACGGGCCGCCCCAAGGGCTGCGAGCTGACGCACGCCAACTTCCTGTTCGAGATCGGCAACGGCATCACGCTGCTCGACCGGTTCATGAACGTGCAGGGCTCGCTCCTGCTGTTCATCCCGCTGGCCCACGTGCTCGCCCGCGTGCTGCAGGTCGGCGCCATCAAGAACCGCACCGTCATCGGCCACACGCCCGACGTGAAGAACCTCGTCGAGGACCTCGGCGAGTTCAGGCCGACGTTCGTGCTCGCCGTCCCCCGGGTCTTCGAGAAGGTCTTCAACTCGGCCAAGGCCAAGGCGGAGGGCGACGGCAAGGGCAAGATCTTCGACCGGGCCGCACAGGTGGCCATCGATTGGTCCCGCGCCCAGGACACCGGCGGCCCGGGGCTGGGCCTGCGCGTGCAGCACGCGCTGTTCGAGAAGCTGGTCTACGGCAAGCTGCGGGCCGCCCTGGGCGGGCGCTGCCTGGGTGCCATCTCCGGCGGTGCCCCGCTGGGTGAGCGGCTCGGCCACTTCTTCCGCGGCATCGGCGTCACCGTCTTCGAGGGCTACGGCCTCACCGAGACCACCGCGGCCGCCTCGGTGAACCACGACGCGGCCCTGCGCATCGGCACCGTCGGCCGGCCGCTGCCCGGTGTCACGTTCCGGATCGCCGAGGACGGCGAGGTGCTCATCCGGGGCGGCATCGTCATGCGCGGCTACTGGAACAACCCGGAGGCGACGAAGGAGGCCATCGACTCCGAGGGCTTCTTCCACTCCGGTGACATCGGCGAGCTCGACTCGGACGGCTTCCTCAGGATCACCGGCCGGAAGAAGGAGATCCTGGTGACCGCGGGCGGCAAGAACGTCGCCCCGGCGGTGCTGGAGGACCGGCTGCGCGCCCACCGGCTGGTCAGCCAGTGCATCGTCGTCGGCGACCAGCGGCCCTACATCGCCGCGCTGGTGACCCTCGACGAAGAGGCGCTGCCGCAGTGGCTGGAGTCCAGGGGCAAGGACACCTCCCTCACCGCGGCCCAGCTGCGGGAGGACCCCGACGTGCTCGCCGAGCTCGACGCCGCGGTGCAGGAGGCCAACAAGGCGGTCTCCCAGGCCGAGGCGATCAAGAAGTTCACGGTGCTGGCCACCGACTTCACCGAGGACAACGGGATGCTGACGCCCAGCCTGAAGCTGAAGCGCAACGTGGTCATGAAGGAGTTCGGCTCCGACGTGGACGCGCTCTACAGCCGCTGAACGCCGCGTACCGAGGCCCGCCGCGCCCCTGCGCGGCGGGCCTCAGTGCTTCGTGAGGAGCTCGTCGAACGTCGCGGCGATCGAGGTCCAGGACCACCGCTGCTCCACCCAGGCCCGCCCGGCCAGGCCCATCGCCCGGGCGCGCCCCGGGTCGTCGAGCAACCCCACCAGCGCCGTCGCCACCGCCTCCGGTGACCGCGGGTCCACCACGTGCCCGGTGACGCCGTCGCGCACCGCCTCCGGCGCACCGCCCGAGGTGCCCGCGACGACCGGGCGGGCGCAGGCCGCGGCCTCGAGGAAGACCATGCCGAGGCCCTCGACGTCGAGTCCCCCGCGCCGGGTGCGGCAGGGCATGGCGAACACGTCTCCGGCGGCGTAGTGCGCCGGCAGCTCGTCGTGGTCCACCGGGCCGGTCAGCACGACGGAGCCCTGCAGGCCGCGGGCGGCGATCGCACGACGCAGCTTGCCCTCGTCCGGCCCACCACCGACCAGCAGCAACCGGGCCCCCGGGTGACGGGCGAGCACCCGCGGCCACCCCGCCACGAGCACGTCCTGCCCCTTGCGGGCGACCAGCCGGGAGACGCAGACGACCACCGGTGCGTCACCGAGCCCGTGGCGGGCACGCACCGCCGTCCCGTCGACCCCGGGGGCGAACCGGTCGACGTCGACCCCGGGCGAGAGCTGGGCCAGCCGGGTGCGGCCCCCGAGCGGCGGGGCGAGGCGCTCGCGGGTGTACTCGCTGATGTAGGTGAGGACGTCCAGCCCCGTGGCGATCCGCTGCATCACCTGCCGGCTGCCCGGGAGGGCGACCCAGCCGGTCTCGTGGCCGTGCGTGGCCCCGACCAGGTGCCGGACCCCGGCGGCGCGCAGCGCGGGCGCGAGCAGCCCCAGCGGCGCGGCCGCCCCGAAGAACGCGGTGTCGCAGCCGTACCGCTCCACCAGCTCCACGGCCGCGCGGGCGGTCGCCCGCGTCGGGAGGAGCATCCCGGTCGGCCGGCGCACCACCGGATAGGGCAGGGATCGGTCGTGCTCGGCCGAGCCCGGTGCGTCCGACGCCAGCACGACCAGCGAGTCCGGCGTCCGTCGCTCCAGCAGCGCCGCCACGAAGGTCTGGATGCCCCCTTGCCGGGGCGGGAAGTCGTTGGTGACGACGAGCGTCCGGCTCACGGCCCCTCCAGGCGCGCCCAGTCCTCGGCCATCGCGATGCGCTGCGCGGTCGTGGGGTGGCTGCCGAAGAACCAGTGCCAGGCCGCCGGCGGGTCCGGATCGCCGAGGTTGGCCGTGGCGAGCCGCTGCTGCATGGCGGTGAAGGCCTCCGGATCGCGGGTGAGGTCGAGGGCGTGCAGGTCCGCGCGGGCCTCGACCTGGCGCGACACCAGGTTCTGCACGGGTGTGGCCAGCAGGCTGCCCACGGCGACGAGGAACAGCAGCAGGGGGACCACGCGGGGGTCGCCGGCCGAGGGCGCCCCGGCGCGGCGCAGCAGCGGCGTCCACATCAGCAACCAGCCGAGCAGGGCGGTCGCCGCGCCCGCGCCGAGCGCGCCCATGAGCGTGCCGGTGAGGACGTCGTCGGTGGCGACGTGCCCGAGCTCGTGCGCCGCGATCGACTCGATCTCCGCGTCGGGCAGCTCGCCGAGGACGGTGTCGTAGACCACGATGCGCCGGGTGGAGCCGAACCCGGAGACGTAGGCGTTCAGCGCCGTGGTCCGCCGGGAGGCGTCGGAGACCAGCACGTCCTGCACCGGGGTGCCGTTCTCCTCGGCGAGCGCCAGCAGGTCACTGCGCAGCTCACCCGCCGGCAGCGGCTCGAAGGAGTTGAACGCCGGCTCGATGACCACCGGGTAGAGGAACGAGCCGACGACGACGAAGCCGGCCACTGCCGCCCCGCCCCAGGCCCACCAGGTGCGCGGCGCGCGACGGACCAGCCACAGGAAGGCCAGCACCACGACCACTGTCAGCGCCGCGCTGATGGCCCACGAGACGGCGACGTCGCGCAGCCAGAGCCCCCAGCCGCGGGTGGACAGGCCGTAGCGCGTGCGCACGGACTCCGCGTAGGCGGAGATCGGCAGGGTCACGGCGCGGCCCAGGAGGAGCAGGACCGGCACCCCCAGCACCACCCGCACGACCCAGCGGTCCCTCCACCGCGCCCCCAGCGACCGCATCAGGCGGGCCCCCAGCGGGGTGAGCCCCAGCACGGCCGAGACCGCCAGCCCGAGGACGAGGGAGAGCAGCGACGCGGGTCGCAGGGCGGCGGCGAAGGCCTCCGCGCGCTCGATCGCCGCGGGATCCAGGCCGGCGGTCGGGTCGGGCTCGGTGTGCCCTCCGGGCGGTTCGGGCAGCACGTCCCACGGGGTGCGGACGACGATGACGACAACGACGGCGATCCCCAGCAGGGCCGCGGCCACCAGGGCGGCCCGGCGAACGCTCACCCGGCCGATCCTAGGCGGGCCAACCGCAGCGGCCCGTCCCGGTTCGGGGACGTGCTGGGCGGCCGGCATCCTGCTCGACCCGGTCGCGAGGCCCGCCCTCACCGTGTTCCCGTCCTCCGGGCCTGCCCGAGGTCCTCGGGATCGGGCCCTCGGTCACCTGACCGGCCAGCGACCGCGAGGGCCGGCGACCCCTATCGGGATCACCGGCCCTCGTTCCTCGCTGCGATGCTCCCGGAGCCGTCAGCCGGCGATGCGACGGGCGCTGTTGTAGTTCCCCATCGAGTCCACGCTCGCCACCTTCACCGGCTGGCCGGAGGTGGAGGCGTGCACCATCTGGCCGTTGCCGATGTACATGCCCACGTGGCTCACCGGGCTGTAGAAGAACAGCAGGTCGCCAGGCTGCAGCTCGCCGCGCGAGACGGGCCTGCCCATTTGGCTCTGCGACCGGCTGGAGTGCGGCAGCATCACACCCGCCGCGGCGTAGGCGTACGACGTCAGCCCCGAGCAGTCGAAGGCGTTCGGCCCGCCGGCACCCCACACGTACGGGTCGCCGATCTGGGCGAGCGCGGTGTTCACCGCCACCTGGGCGGCCGAGCTCGGCGCGATGACGGCGCCGGTGGGCGCCGGGAGGCCGGTACCACCGTGGGCCTGCGCCACCTGCTCCTGCTGCGGCGCGGTGAGCGCCTCGTACCGGCGCTGGTAGTCGGCGATCTTCGCCTCGAGCTCCTCCTGCTGGGCGGCGATCTGCTCCACCGTCCGCCGGGCGTCCGCCGCGGCCTCCTCGGCGGCGTCGCGGGCCTGCTCCGCGTCCTCGGCCGCGCGCGACACCTCGGTGAGCACCTCGCTGGTGTGCCCGGCGATGGCGTCGAGGGTGCCCAGCTGGTCGACCAGCTGGTCGGCCGAGGTGCTGGTCAGCAGGACGTCGAGCGGCGACATGCCGCTGCCGGTGTAGACGCTGCGGGCCAGCCGGCGCATGTGGCCGTCGAGGGAGCCGAGCCGGCCCTCCGCCTCCGCGACCGCCTCGCTCGCGGCCTGCGCGTCGCGCTGGTGGCCCTCGAGGAGGACGCGCGCCTCGTTCAGCTGCTCGGAGACGACCTCCAGCTCGTGGCTGGCCTCGGCCACCTGGGCGGCGATCTCGTCGGCGGTGCCGGGGACCGCCGACGCGGTACCCGGGAGGACGGTGACGGTCAGGGCTGCGACGGCGCTGACCAGGAGCCCCGAACGGAGCGGTCCGAAGCGGCGGGCGCTGGCGGAGCTGCGCCGGCCGGCGGTGTGGAGTTGTTCGGGGGCGTGCGTCAGTAGTGCGTGAGGGGTCGCCACGTGCGGCGGCTCTCCGTTTCTTCCACTTCGACCGCCGACCGAGTTAGCTGACGGGTTCGGGCTGGGAAGACTGGCCCTATCCCCCACCCACCGGCGAGCCGGCGGCGGGAGAACTCACCCCAGAGTGCGGTGGGTCCCCGGTACACCTCGGGCGCAGTGGTGCGCGCCACGCGGTGATTAGGCGGTGTCCGGTCGAGGCCATCCATCGATGGATGACGACCACCCGGCCGAACGGAGGGAACCCTACGACCGTGATGCGCCTGTGACAAACAGGGACAGCTGAGACGTGTGCGACGGGCGCCTGGCCGCCCACCTGGGCATTCACCCGATCGGGTGGTCACCCGGCCCTCGCCGCGGGGTGCGGCGGCGATCAGCCGGTGCGCCGTCCGGACCGCTCCCCGCCGTGCCCGTCGGGATGCCGCAGCGGGGGAACCAGGCCGCCCTCGGCCAGCGCGCGCACGGCGCTGCGTTCCACCTCGTCGAACTCCACCACCACGCCCGGCGGTGGCACGACGACGTCCTCGGCGGCCGCGGCCGGCCCGCCACGCGGCCGCCCGGTCATCGGCACGACGACCGGGTCGCCCCCCTGCCACCCGGGCGGGGCTCCCAGCAGCACGGTCACGACGCAGTCGGCGCAGCCGGTCCCGCGGGCGGTGCAGGTGTCGCAATCGATGAGCATCGCTTCTTCTCCTCCGTGAGTTGCTGCGCACGGTAGGAAGGGCCACCGACATTTCCGCCGCGCCACCGACGGCCCGCGCCGGATCAGCTGCCCGCGAACTCCCAGTGCCACGGCTCCTCGCGCCCGTTGCCCGGATCGGCCCACGTGGGGTGCAGGAAGCCGAACCGGCCGGCGTTGGCAGCCATCCAGGCGTACTGCGGGGTGCCGAACGTCTCGACGCCACCGCACAGGTCCACCGCCAGACCCCAGCCGTGGTTGCTGGTGCCGGGCACCGCGGCCAGGGCCGGCTTCTCCCCGTACAGCCGCACCTGGCTTGCGTAGGTCCGGTAGGAGTCGGTGATGCACAACGGGCTGCCGAAGGCGGTCGCGTAGGCCGCCGACATGGCGCGGTAGGCGGCGGCCGCGTCGCAGCGCAGCGCGTGCCCGCCGACGCCCAGCGGGCACATGGCGCTGGGCGGGATGAGGCCGTTCGGGTAGCCGCCCCATGCGCGGGCTCCGTCGTAGCTGGGCGGGTAGACGGTGTTGCCGCACTCGGTCCGCAGCGCCCCCGCGGCCGGCCCCGGGACGGCGACAGGGGGCCGCTGGCCGAGGACCGGGCGGCCGATCGCCAGCACCTGGTCGCCCGGCAGCGTGCGCACCACGACCGCGCCGGCCCGCGCGTCAGCGGTCAGCATGGTCCGCGGGTCCAGGGCGATGCCCACGTGCCCGAGCCCCGCCTCCGGGGAGCCCAGGAAGACCAGGTCGCCGGGGAGGACGTCGGCGCGGTCCACCGGCACGGCGCTCGCGAACAGCTCCTCCTGCGTCGCGGGCAGCTGGACACCGGCCCGGCCGTAGGCCACCCGGACCAGTGCGCCGCAGTCCCAGGACTCCGGCCCCGCCGTCCCCGGCGCGTACGGCTGCCCCAGGGCCTCCATCGCGCCGCTGACGGCGGCGAGGGTCTCGGCGGGCAGCACCAGGAGCGAACTCGGCCGCCCGGGCAGCTGGGCCACCCCGCGCTGCGCGCCGCCCCCGGCGGCGCCCACCGGAGCCAGGCGGTCGGGGAGGCTGCGCTCGGGTTCCCGCAGCGCAGCGGCGGGCACGTCCGCGAGGCCGGCGGTCCGGAGCTGGTCGACGTAGGCCCGCCAGCTGGCCGCCGTCTGCTCGTTCACCGACGCCTGCTCCCCCTGGAGCGCCGCCAGCTGCCGGTCGACGACGGCGAGCGTGTCGTGCAGCTCCGTGGTGACCGCGTCGGCGGCCGCCTCCAGCGCGGCCACCCGCGCGGCCACCTCGTCCGCCCGCCCCTGGGCCGCGTCGAGCGCGGCCTGGGCGCGCTGCTGCTGGTCCAGGGCGGCGCGCCGGTGGCTCTCCGCGATGCCGATGAGGTGGGCGAGGTGCGCGTCGACGGCGTCGAGGAAGCCCACGCCGGCGAGGACCTCCCCCGGATCCCCACCGGCGAGCAGGAGCGTGAGAGGGGTGAGGGCGCCACCGTCCCGGTAGACGGCGACGGCGTACCCGGCGACCTCGCGCTGGTGCCCGGCCAGCACGCCCCGGGCGTCCTCGAGCACCGCCCTCGCCTCGTCCACCGACCGCTGCGCCTCGGCCAGCGCCTCGCGTGCGGCGACGACCTGCCCCTGGCGCGCGCGGAGGTCCTCCTGGACCTCGGCGGCCCGCCGTTGCAGCTGGTCCAGGTCGCGGCTGTCCAGCACGCCGGAGGTGCCACCCGGCTGGTCGCTGGGCGCGGCGGCCACCGGCCCGGCGGGCAGCAGCACGGCCGCGCCCGCCACCAGCACCGCGGCCACCACGCACCGCCGGGCCCGGGCGGGCGGGCGCCACCTGGAGCGCGCGGGCATCACCGACCACCTCTGCCTGCGGGCCGGTCGCACCGGACGCGACGGCCACTGGCAGGCATGGTGTCCCGATCGGGGCCGGAACACCAGGTCCCACTCGATGCGGGCAGCCCCGGACCCCCCGGTCAGGGGGCCGGTGCGCGGCCGGCCCCGGCGCGCGTCCCCCGGAGTGTCAGCCCCCCGACCTAGCGTCCGCCCCGTGGCACCCTCCCCCGCACCGCTGCGCTACCAGCAGGTCTCCATCGAGGAGGTCGGGACACCGCTGGCGCAGGTCACGTTCGTCGTCGTGGACCTGGAGACCACCGGCGGGTCCCCGAAGGACAGCGCCATCACCGAGATCGGGGCCGTGCGCGTCCGCGGCGGGCAGGTGCTCGGCGAGTTCCAGACCCTCGTCGACCCAGGCCACGAGATCCCGCCCTACATCAGCGTGCTGACCGGGATCACCTCGACGATGGTCGCCACGGCCCCGCGGATCGGCGCCGTGCTCCCCACCTTCCTCGAGTTCGCCCGCGGCGCCGTCCTGGTCGCCCACAACGCCCCGTTCGACCTCGGGTTCCTCAAGGCGGCGTGCGCCGAGAACGGCCTGGTGTGGCCCACGGCGGCGTCCGTCGACACCGCCGTCCTCGCCCGGCGGCTGCTCAGCCGGGACGAGGTGCCCAACTGCAAGCTGGCCACCCTGGCCCCGTACTTCTCCGCCGCCACCTCGCCCACGCACCGGGCCCTGGACGACGCGCGGGCCACGGTGGACGTGCTGCACGGCCTCTTCGAGCGGCTCGGCCCCCTCGGCGTCACCACCCTCGAGGAGCTGACCGGGCTGACCCGGCAGGTCGATCCGGAGCGTCGGCGGAAGCGGCACCTGGCCGACGCCGTCCCCAGCGGCCCCGGCGTCTACCTGTTCCGCGGCCCCGGGGACGAGCCGCTCTACGTGGGCACCTCCAGCGACCTCCGCAGCCGGGTCCGCAGCTACTTCACCTCGGGCGAGCAGCGCAGCCGCATCACCGAGATGGTCGGCCTCGCCCAGCGGGTGGAGCCGATCCCGTGCGCGCACGCGCTCGAGGCCGCGGTCCGCGAACTGCGGCTCATCGCCCGCCACAAGCCGCGGTACAACAGGCGGTCCCGCTTCCCCGAGCGCGCGCTGTGGGTCCGGCTCACCGACGAGCCCTTCCCGCGGCTGTCGGTGGTCCGCCGGGTCCGCCCCGACGCCGGCGTGTTCCTCGGTCCGTTCCCCGACCGCCGCGCCGCGGACGCCGCCGTGGCTGCCGTCCACGAGGTGCTGCCGCTGCGGCAGTGCACCGCCCGGCTCTCCCCCCGCACGCCGGTCAACGCCTGCGCGCTGGCCGACATGGGGCGTTGCGGCGCCCCCTGCACCGGCGCCCAGTCGGTTCCCGAGTACGCCGGCGTGGCGGCGGTCTTCGCCGCCGCGGTGGGCCACGACCCCCGTCCCCTGCTCGCCCCGCTGCTGGACCGGGTGGAGCGGCTCGCCGCCGAGGAGCGCTACGAGGACGCCGCCGTGCTGCGCGACCGGGTCGCCGTGCTGGTCCGGGCCCTCCGCCGTCGGCAACGGCTCGAGTCGCTGGCTGCCGTGCCCGAGCTCGTGCTGGCCCGTCCCGACGGCCAGGGCGGGTGGGAGCTGTCCGTCGTCCGGCTGGGGCGCCTCGCCGCGGCCGGGAACGCGCCGCGTGGCACCACCGTGCGGAGCGTGTTGCCGGGCCTGCTCGCGACCGCGGAGACCGTTCCCGGTGCGGACGACCCGACGTCGGTCGACGAGACCGAGCTCGTCCTCCGCTGGCTGGAGAAGCCCGGCACCCGGTTGGTGCAACTGACCGGCACCCTCGCCTCCCCCGCACCCGGCACCGGCGCCTACAGCGGGTTCCTGGCGCGGGTGGAGTCCGGGCGTGACGCGCAGGACCCCTTCGCCGACGGGCGGTCGCTGGGCACCCGCGCCCGGCCGGAGCGGATAGCATCCCCCGCGTGATCACCGCCATCGTGATGATCGACGCCGCCACCGACTCGATCGCCGAGGTCGCCCAGGCCGTCGCCGAGCTCGACGGGGTCAGCGAGGTCTACTCCGTCGCCGGCGATGCCGATCTGATCGCCATCGTCCGCGTCCGCGAGTTCGAGCAGGTCGCGGAGGTCATCGCCGGCCGGATCAACAAGGTCGCGGGAGTCCTCGACACCGACACCCACATCGCCTTCCGCGCCTACTCGCGCCACGACCTCGAGGCAGCCTTCTCCATCGGCTTCGACACCGAAGCCTGAGCGGCCGGCGCTCAGCGGCCGGGCGGGGCGACCTCCCGGCTGACGGCGATCCAGCGGTCCAGCAGCGCCGCCGCCCGACCGTCGTCGATCGCTGCGGCGGCCCGCTCCATCCCCGCGGCCAGGGCGTCGTGCAAACGCGCGGGCCGTTCGTCGAACGCCACCAGCGCCGCGGCGGCATTGAGCAGCACGGCGTCGCGCACCGCTCCGCGGTCGCCGTCCACGAGCCGCCGGAACACCTCGGCGTTGTCCCGGGCATCCCCGCCGCGCAGCGCGTCCGGGGCGGGCGCCTCGATGCCCAGCGCAGCCGGGTCCACCCGCTCGGCCGACACGGCGCCGTCCCGGACCGTCCACACCGCCGACGTCGCCGCGGTGGTCAGCTCGTCGAGTCCGTCGTCGCCCCGGAACACCAGCGCCCGCGTCCCCCGGGCGGCGAGCACCTCGGCGAGGACGGGGGCCATGCGCGCGTTGGCGCAACCGATCGCAGCCGCCACCGGGCGCGCCGGGTTGGTCAGCGGCCCGAGGAAGTTGAAGACGGTGCCGATGCCCATCTCCCGCCTCGGGGCGGCGGCGTGCCGCATGCCGGGGTGGAAGACCGGTGCGAAGAAGAACCCGATGCCGGCCTCCCGCACGCACGTGGCCACGGCGTCGGCGGGCAGATCGATGACCACCCCGAGCGCCTCCAGCACGTCGGCGGCGCCCGAGGAGGACGACGCCGCCCGGTTGCCGTGCTTGGCCACCGGCGCGCCGGCGGCGGCCGTCACGACCGCGGCCATCGTGGAGATGTTCACCGTGTGCGCGCCGTCGCCACCGGTGCCGACGATGTCGACGCAGTCCATCGGCAGCTGCACCGGCGTCGCCTGCGCCAGCATCTCGGCGGCCAGCCCCGCGACCTCCTGCGGCGCCTCGCCCTTGGCCCGGAGCGCCACGGTGAAGCCGGCCACCTGGGCCGGCGTCGCCTCGCCGGTCATGACCTCGCGCATCGCCCAGCGGGTGTCCTCGGCGGTGAGGTCCTGACCGGCGAGCAGGCGGTTCAGCAGCCCCGGCCACGTGGGGGCGGACGAGGACGTCACCGGCGGGCCACGGACCGTCCCGCGCGAGCGCGCAGGAGGTCGGCCACCACCCCGGGCGCCACCAGCGGGTCGACCGGCAGGGCCAGCGTCGCCTCGGCGCGCGACCAGTGCGCCAGCCAGCGGTCGGGCTGCCGGGCGACGAGCAGGCAGACGGCCGGGCGGTCGGCGACCTCCATCTCCAGCTGCCGGGCGAGGGCCATGCCCCCGGCGGGCTGGGCCTCGCCGTCGAGGATGCACAGGTCGATCCCTCCGGCGTCGACCGCGGCGACCACCTCGTCGCCGGTCACGCACTCCAGCCAGGTCAGCGGACCCACGTCAGCGGCGGGCCGCCGGCCGACCGCTGCGCGGACCGCGTCGCGCACCTCCGGACGGTGGCTGTAGACGAGCACGGTGGCCGGGGCGGCGGGCTTCTCGGCAGCACTCACGCCGCCGAGCCTAGTGCCCGGAGACGTCTGCGCAGGCCCGGCCGGTGAGTCGGTATCGAGCTGGTCACATTGACGCCACGCCGTCACCACCCGCAGTCGTGACGGGGTCCTGCCGATGCCATGATGACCCCCGTGACAACGGCCCCCGTCGCGAGCAGCACCTTCGACACCTCGCGGGTGCACTCCCTGACCCGACCGAACATGGTCAGCGTCGGCACGATCATCTGGCTCGCCAGCGAGCTGATGTTCTTCGCCGGCCTGTTCGCCATGTACTTCACCGCCCGAGCACGGGCCGGCGCCGAGAGCGGCTGGCCGCCCGAGCCCACGGAGCTCAACGTCCCGTACGCGCTCGTGATCACGCTGATCCTGGTCAGCTCGTCGGTCACCTGCCAGTTCGGTGTGTTCGCGGCCGAGGAGGGCAACGTCTACGGGCTGCGCCGGTGGTTCACGATCACCTTCGCCCTGGGGCTCGTCTTCGTGCTCGGGCAGGCGTACGAGTACTACGAGCTGGTGCACCACGGCACGACGATCTCGTCGTCCACCTACGGCTCGGTCTTCTACCTCACGACCGGCTTCCACGGCCTGCACGTCATCGGCGGACTGATCGCCTTCGTGTTCGTCCTCATCCGGTCCACCATGGGCCGTTTCACGCCCGCCCAGGCGACCTCCGCCATCGTGGTCTCGTACTACTGGCACTTCGTCGACGTGGTGTGGATCGCCTTGTTCGCCACGATCTACTTCATCCGATAGGGAACCGGTGTCCACCACGAACCCTCACCCCGACGCCCCGCTCGCCGACGCCGCGAGCCCGGACCAGCGGGCCCGCGCGCGACGGAGGTCCAAGCACCGCCGTCGTCTCGCCAACGTCGCCGGCCTGATGGCCTCGCTGATCCTCACCGGGGCGCTGTACTCGGTGTTCGCGCCGGCGCAGGCCGCTCCGGCCGGCACGCAGACCGAGTCGGCGGCCGAGGCGGCCGGGCGCGAGCTGTACGAGCGCAGCTGCATCTCCTGCCACGGCTCGAACCTCGAGGGCGTGCCCAACCGCGGCCCGTCGCTGATCGGCGTCGGTGAGGCCTCGGTCTACTTCCAGGTGCACACCGGGCGCATGCCGCTGGTGCGCCAGGAGGCCCAGGCGCCGGACAAGCCCGTGGTGTTCTCCGACGAGGAGATCGACCAGCTGATGGCCTACGTGCAGGCCAACGGCGGCGGGCCGACGCTGCCCTCCGGAGACCTGCGCAACGGGGACCTCGCCATGGGCGGTGAGCTGTTCCGGCTCAACTGCGCGTCCTGCCACAACTTCGTCGGCGAGGGCGGCGCCCTCTCCTCGGGGAAGTACGCCCCGAGCCTGCACGACGCGACCGACCTGGAGATCTACACGGCGATGCTGACCGGCCCGGAGAACATGCCGGTGTTCGGGGACAACCAGCTGTCGCCGGAGGAGAAGCGCTCGATCATCGCCTACGTCCAGACCATCACGAACATGGCCGACCCGGGCGGCGCGGGCGTCGGCCGGCTGGGGCCGGCCGCCGAGGGCGTGGTCATCTGGGTCGTCGGCGTCAGTGCCCTGATGTTGGGCATCTTCTGGATGGGGAGCAAGGCGTGAGCACGCGCGACACCCGCCCCGGCTCGGCCGGCGGCGCGGACACCGAAGGGCCGCTGCACGGCGGCCCGGACGACGACTACACCCCCGAGCAGCTCGCGGCGATGAGCCGTGAGGAGCTCGACCTGCTCGGCGCGCGGTACGACGGCGTGGAGATCCTCCACGTCGACCCGGGCCCGGAACCGGGGTCCGCCATGGAGCGGCGGGCGGTGCGCCAGGTCGGCTGGACGTTCGCCCTCGCCGGGGTCTTCGCCTTCCTGTTCCTCGTGGTGTACGTCGGCTCCGGCTGGTTCCTCCCCGAGTGGTCCTGGGCCGAGGAGGGGAGCACCTGGAGTGCCCTGTTCACCCCGCTCCTGGGCCTGTGCATGGGGCTGTCCCTGACGCTGGTGGGCGTGGGCCTGGTCCTCTACACCAAGAAGCTGCTCCCCCACGAGACCGCCGTCCAGGACAAGCACGACGGCTCGCACTTCGATCGGGTCACGACCGGCGCCACGCTGGTCGGCGGGTACCACAACAGCGGGCTTCCCCGGCGCAAGCTGATCACCCGGTCGCTCGGCTTCATGGGCGCCGGCGTCGGCGTCATGCTGCTGGCGCCGCTCGGCGGGCTGATCAACAACCCGAGCACCGGGAACGTGCTCGGGCGCACCGCGTGGGCCGAGGGCGTCCGCCTGGTCCGTTACGACGGCAGTCCGGTCCGGCCCGGCGACCAGGAACCCGGCTCGCTGGAGACGGTCTTCCCGGCCGTCCCCGGCGGCAACCGGCAGACCGATGCGCCCACCATGCTCATCCGGCTGCGCCCCGAGCAGATCCAGTCGCTGCGCCCGCGCGAGGGGCACGCCGACTACGGCTACGGCGACTACGTCGCCTACTCCAAGATCTGCACGCACGCCGGCTGCCCGGTGTCGCTCTACGAGCAGGAGACCAGCCGCATCCTGTGCCCCTGCCACCAGTCGATGTTCGACGTGACGCAGGGCGCCAAGCCGGTCTTCGGCCCGGCCACCCGCTCACTGCCGCAACTGCCCATCACCGTGGACGACGAAGGATTCTTCGTCGCCCGCAGTGACTACCCTGAGGCCGTCGGCCCCACGTACTGGAACCGGGAGCGCATCTGATGGCAGCTCGCACCGCCACGGCGCCGGGGGCCCCGACGACGCGGCTCGGCAAGGCCGCGCTCGAGTTCGACGACCGCATGATCGTCGCCGGACCCGTCCGGCGGACCCTCAACAAGGTCTTCCCCGACCACTGGTCCTTCCTCCTCGGCGAGATCGCGCTCTACTGCTTCATCATCCTGCTGCTGTCGGGCACGTACCTGACCTTCTTCTTCCAGGCCTCGATGACCGAGGTCACCTACGACGGGTCCTACGACCCGCTGCGTGGGCTCGACATGTCGATCGCCTACGCGTCCGCCCTCGACCTGTCCTTCGACGTCCGCGGCGGCCTGTTCATGCGCCAGCTGCACCACTGGGCCGCACTGCTGTTCGTGGCGGCGATCGTGGTGCACCTGCTGCGCATCTTCTTCACCGGCGCCTTCCGCCGCCCGCGGGAGAGCAACTGGCTCATCGGCGTCGTGATCCTGATCCTGGCGCTGCTCGAGGGCTTCTCGGGCTACTCCCTGCCCGACGACCTGCTCTCCGGCACCGGTCTGCGGATCATGTCGGCGATCATCCTGGCCATCCCGGTCGTGGGCACCTGGGTGCACTGGGCGGTCTTCGGCGGGGACTACATCGGTGAGCTGATCATCGGCCGGCTCTACATCGCGCACGTCCTGCTGATCCCGGCGATCCTGCTGGCGCTCATCGCCGTGCACCTGCTGGTCCTCGTCAAGCAGAAGCACACGCAGTTCCCCGGACCGGGGCGAACCGAGCACAACGTCGTGGGCAACCGACTCTTCCCCACCTTCGCGGGCAAGGCGACCGGCCTGCTGTTCGTGGTGTTCGGGGTCTGCGCGGCCCTCGGTGGCCTGGCCCAGATCAACCCGATCTGGCTGTGGGGCCCGTACAACCCGGCGCAGGTCTCGGCCGCGTCGCAGCCCGACTGGTACATCATGTGGCTGGACGGCTCCAGCCGACTGTTCCCCGCATGGGACCTGAACCTGCCGGGTGACTACACGATCCCGGCGCTGTTCTGGCCGACGGCGGTTCTGCCCGGCATCATCTTCATGCTGCTGCTCTTCTACCCGATGATCGAGCGCAAGCTGACGGGTGACACCGCATCGCACCACCTGCTCCAGCGGCCCCGCGACGTGCCCGTGCGGACGTCGCTGGGCATGATGTCGATCGCGTTCTACGTGATCCTTCTGCTGTCGGGCGGGAACGACGTGATCGCCGACAAGTTCGACATCAGCCTCAACGCGATGACATGGGCGGGCCGGATCGGCCTGGTCCTCCTGCCCCCGATCGTCTACGTGATCACCTACCGCATCTGCCTGGGTCTGCAGCAGCACGACCGCGAGGTGCTCGAGCACGGCATCGAGACCGGTGTCATCCGGCGGCTGCCGCACGGCGAGTTCATCGAGGTGCACCAGCCGATCGGCCCGGTGGACCACCACGGCCACGGGCAGCTCGCCTACGGCGGTGCTCCGGTACCGAAGAAGATGAACCAGGTCGGTGCGGCACGGCGCGCGATCCGCGGTTTCTTCTCCCCCGTGGAGGAACCGACGGCGGTCGAGATCGAGCAGCGCGGCGAGGGCCGCGGGCTCTCGGCCAGCGAGTCGGACCGGGAGCTGACGACCTCGGGACGCCCGTCCGAGGGTGGGCGCCCGTCCGACGGCGGCCGCCCGCAGGACCCGCGCGACTGATCAGCGTCTGACAGTAGGGCCCCGGTGGAATCTCCACCGGGGCCCTACTGCATCTGCTGACCGGCAGGGGCGCGACCTGGCAGCCGACTGCCGACCCGCAGCCGGCGCGGGGACGACCACCCGAGGTCACCCGCGCCCTGCGTGGCCATCGGGCTTCCCACCGCTCCCCCGCAGCCCGTCACCGACCAACCGGGCGCTCCGGGGTACTCCGCTGCCGGGCGGGTGCAGCGGACCGGGCCAGGCCCCGCCACGCCCTGTCGACGCGTCGGCGTCCGGCGGCGCCTCGGCCGATCACCGCCCGGCTGGCAGGCGGCCGGGCGCACCGCTAGCGGCAGCCAGGCCCCAGCACGCCCACGGCCGCCAGCTGGCACGGCCCCGGCCGAGAGGGTGCGGGCCGACGAGCCGGATCGGGGGGGCTGCGACGCGTCCGCCGCTCCGAGGGGCCACCGCACGGAGGTGCTGGGACCTCGCGGACACACCACACCCGCTGCCCCCCGGCTCGGCAACCCTCGACGGCCCCGGTACCCGGCGGCCGGGGCGCAGGTGATCCCCGGGCAGGCGTCCGTGGCGGCCGCTCCAGCCGTCCAGCTGGCCGAACGGCACCGGGGAACCACTGTGCGCCGTCGCACCGCACCCCTGGACGACGAAGGCCCCCTCCACCCGCTGCGGGTGGAGGGGGCCCTGGTGGTGGGGAGAGGGCTCAGCTCTGCTGCGCGTTCTGACCCACGTAGTACTCGAACAACAGGCCGCCGACGGCGAGCAGCAGCGCGATGGTGGCCAGCAGGATCAGCCAGATGTACCAGAACGCGAGGCCCAGACCCATCAGGCCGGCGCACAGCGCCAGCGTGAAGGGCCAGTAGCTGGCGGGGCTGAAGAAGCCCAGCTCACCGGCGCCGTCGGCGATCTCGGCGTCCTTGCGGTCCTCGGGACGGGCGTCGATCCGGCGGGAGACGAACCAGAAGAAGCCACCGATGAGCAGCGTGAGCCCACCCGAGAGCGTCAGCGCCGTGGTGCCGATGGGTTCACGCGCCCAGAAGCCGTAGACGACCGCGGACACGAAGCAGAACACCGCGATCAGATTGAAGATCAGCGCCTCGACCTTCACGGCCGCGCCTCCTCGTACGTGTAGGGGGTCCGGTTACCGGATGCGAGGACCTCAGCCACCGGTCTGCAGCTGCTCCTCGGTCTTGTCCAGCACCAGGTCCAGCGGGGTCGTGGTGCCGGCCACGCCGGACTGCCCGATCTCCTCGAGCGCCTCGTAGGTGCCCAGGCCGGATTCCCGGGCGGCCAGGTAGGCGTCGTAGTCGTCGCCCGACACCGCGCGGACCTCGAAGTTCATGTAGGCGTGGTAGGTGCCGCACAGCTCGGCGCAGCGGCCGACGTAGGCGCCCTCCTCGCGGACGGTCACCTCGAAGACGTTGTCCCGGCCGTTCTCGTTGCCCGGGATCACGTCGAGCTTGAAGAGGAACTCCGGCACCCAGAAGGAGTGGATGACGTCGGCGGAGGCCAGCTCGAACCGGACGGTCCGGTCGGTCGGCACGACGAGGATCGGGATCTCGGTGCTCGTCCCTACCGTGTCGACCGGCTCGCCGTCCGGACCCGCCGTCTCGGGGTAGACGAACTGCCAGTTCCACTTGAAGGCGTTGACGGCGATGACCTCGTCGGGGTCCTCGCTGCGCTCCATCACCCGGTTCTGCGTGGTGATGGTGAAGAAGAAGAGGCCCGCGATGACCAGGAAGGGGAAGATCGTGTAGACGATCTCCAGCGGCAGGTTGTACGCCGTCTGGCGTGGCAGCTCGTCGCTGTTCTTGCGGTGGCGGATCACCGTGTAGGCGATCAGCGCCCACACGACCAGTCCGATGATCAGGGCGGCCCAGGTGGAGCCGATCCACAGCTCCCGCATCGCCTCGGCTTCGTCGGTGACGCCCTCCGGCCAGCCCCACCGGATGAAGTTGCGCTCCCACCATGCGCTGTCGCCGAGCTCGCATCCGGTGAGGGTCAGCGCCCCCAGGAGACCGAGCGCGGCCAGCCGCGCGAGCCTGCTGCCTCGAGCCACTGCTCGCTGCCTCCTCGTCCTCCGCCCGACGTCCGGGCGGTCTCTCCAGCGGGTCCCTCCACCGGTCCTCGGCAGAGTGCAACCACGCCGGACTCAGTGTGGGCCGAGACTAGCCGACCCGCCTCAGCGGCCGACCACCGGAGACGGTCCGGCGGGTCGCGGGCCCGCTCCCCGCGGGGCGCGCGGCACCCCCGGCCGCCACCGCGGCCCGTCCGCGGCTTCACCCCCCACCCGGCCGCCGCCCATCAGCCGCCCTCGCCCGGCGGGACGCGCCGGTGCGGGCGGACCGGCCGCGCCTGGGTGGCGGTTAGAGTCGGTGCCGTGTTCTCCCGGCTGCTGACCCCGAAATGGGTGCTCCTGCACCTGCTCGTGGTCGCCCTGTTCGTCGCCACCTTCTTCCTCGGCTACTGGCAGCTCTCCAAGGCCGAGGCCGGCGGCGGCGCCGTCAACTGGAGCTACGCCCTCCAGTGGCCGCTGTACGGCTTCATGGGGCTGTGGTTCTACGTGCGGATGGTGCGTATCGAGCTCCACCGCGATCCGGACGACGACCAGCCGGGCAACGCGGTCGTGCTCTACCAGCGCCCGCGCATCGACACCACCGGTGACCCCGAGCTCGCCGCCTACAACGCCTACCTCGCCGAGCTCAACGAGCGGGCCCTCGGACAACGGAGCAGCAATGGCCGCTGAACGGACCGCCACGCCGACCGGGCGGGGGGACGACCGCAGCATCGGAGCGGCGCTGCAGCGCTACCGGGCCATGGCCTGGGTGGTGGGCGTGCTGCTCATCCTGCTGATCTTCGTGGCGGTGCCGCTCAACCACCTCGCCGGCATCCCGGAGCCGTCGGCGGTGCTCGGCACCGCGCACGGTTTCCTGTACGGGCTCTTCTTCCTGGCCACCGTCGACCTGGCGATCCGCGCCCGCTGGACGTTCAAGGGCACCGTGCTCACGCTGGTCGCCGGCACCGTGCCGGTGCTGTCGTTCTTCGCCGAGCGGAAGGCGACCGCGAAGACCCGCGCCGGCGAGCGCGTCTGACCTGGCCACCCCTCCCCCGACCCCCGGAGTCCCGCGCCCCATGTGTGGCCTGCTCGCCTACTTCTCCACCGACGCCCCCCGCGTGACCGACGACGTCGTCGCCGACGTCCGTGGCGCCCTGCACTGTCTGCGCCACCGCGGCCCGGACGAGAACGAGGTCTGGCACGACGACCGCGTCGTCTACGGGTTCAACCGCCTGTCGTTCATCGACATCGAGCACAGCCACCAGCCGATGCCCTACGCCGACGGCCGGTACCGCATCGTCTTCAACGGCGAGATCTACAACTACCTCGAGCTGCGCGAGGAGCTGGCCGCGGCGGGCGCCACCTTCGCCACGGAGGGCGACACCGAGGCGATCGTGGCCGGGTTCCACCTCTGGGGACAGGACGTCGTCACCCGGCTGCGCGGGATGTTCTCGTTCGTGATCTGGGACAGCCAGACCCGCACCGTGTTCGGCGCGCGCGACCCCTTCGGCATCAAGCCGTTGTTCACCACCCGCCTCGCCGACGGGGCCATCGCCTTCTCCTCCGAGAAGAAGGCGCTGCTGGAGCTCCTCGGCGGCAGCGTCGCCGCCGGGGGTGTGGACGGTGCGTCCCTGCAGCACTACCTGACGCTGCAGTACGTCCCGGAGCCCGCGACCCTGCACCGGGGGATCCGGCGGATCGAGAGCGGCACCAGTTTCACCGTCGCCGACGGCGAGCTCACCACGCAGCGGTACTTCCACCCGGACTTCCCGCTCCGGCCGGTGGCGAAGGACGAGCAGCAGGCGCTGTACGACCGGATCGCCGAGGTCCTCGACGACTCCGTCCGCGTGCACATGCGGGCCGACGTCACCGTCGGCTCGTTCCTCTCCGGTGGCATCGACTCCACCGCGATCGCGGCGCTGGCCAAGCGCTACAACCCCGACTTGAGGACGTTCACCGTCGGCTTCGAGCGCGAGGGCTTCTCCGAGATCGACGTCGCCGCCGAGTCCGCGGCCGCGATCGGGGTGGAGCACATCACCACGGTCGTCACGGCGCAGGAGTTCGCCGAGTCGATCCCCCTGGTGGTCTGGTACCTCGACGACCCGGTCGCCGACCCGGCGCTCGTGCCGCTGTACTTCGTCGCCCGCGAGGCGCGCAAGCACGTCAAGGTGGTGCTCTCGGGCGAGGGGGCGGACGAGCTGTTCGGCGGCTACAACATCTACCGGGAGCCGCTGTCCCTGGCCGCCTTCGACCGGCTGCCGCGAGGTCTCCGCCGTGCCCTCGGCACGCTGTCGACGAAGCTGCCCGACGGGATGCGGGGCAAGGACCTGCTGCGGCGCGGCTCGATCCCGCTGGAGCAGCGCTACTACGGCAACGCGCGGATCTTCCGGGACGAGGAGCTGACCTTCCTCGAGAAGCGCGACCCGGACCTCTCGCACGTCGCGGTCACCCGGGAGCTGTACGAGCGCACCCGCGCCGCCGGCTACGACGACGTCACCGCGATGCAGTACGTCGACCTCTTCACCTGGCTGCGCGGCGACATCCTGGTCAAGGCCGACAAGATGACCATGGCCAACTCGCTGGAGCTGCGCGTCCCGTTCCTCGACCCCGAGGTCTTCCGGGTGGCCTCGACCATCCCGGTGGACCAGCGGGTCACCAAGGAGACGACGAAGTACGCCCTGCGGCGTGCGCTGGAGCAGATCGTGCCGCCGCACGTGCTGAACCGCCGCAAGCTCGGCTTCCCGGTCCCCACCCGCCACTGGCTGGCCGAGGACCTGCACGACTGGGCCCGGCAGATCATCGAGGACAGCCAGACCGACGAGTGGCTGGACAAGCAGCAGGTCCTGGCCATGCTCACCGCCCACCGGCAGAACCAGCGCGCCGGCTCACCGGTCGACCACTCCCGCAAGCTGTGGACCCTGCTGGTCTTCATGGTCTGGCACGGCATCTTCGTCGAGGAGCGGATCACGCCCGAGATCCCGGAGACGGTCTACCCCGTCCGGCTCTGACACCGCGATCCTCGCCGATCGCACCGCGGCCACGTGCCGTCCCCCGATCACGTGGAGCCGTTTCGTCACGCCCGCGCGGACACTCCGGGCCTCCCCTCGTCATGACCGGTGCCCGCGAACACCACGAGGCCCGGTTCCCCAGAAGGGGAACCGGGCCTCGTACGCCCCCTCTGCCCCGCCGCGAGCGGCGGGGCAGAGGGGTCCTTCGTCAGTTGAAGGAGTCGCCGCACGCGCAGGAGCCCTGCGCGTTGGGGTTGTCGATGGTGAAGCCCTGCTTCTCGATGGTGTCGACGAAGTCGATGACCGCGCCGCCGAGGTAGGGACCGCTCATCCGGTCGACGATGACCTCGACGCCGTCGAAGTCGTAGGTCTGGTCACCGTCGAGGAACCGCTCGTCGAAGAAGAGCTGGTACCGCAGGCCGGAGCAGCCACCGGGCTGGACGGCGATGCGCAGCCGGAGGTCGTCGCGGCCCTCCTGGTCCAGCAGTGCCTTGACCTTGGCTGCCGCCGCGTCGCTGAGCACGACGCCGGTGGCCGTGGTGTCCTGCACCGTCATATTTCTGTCCTCTCCCTCCGGGGTGTCCGCGTAGGCGCGTCCTGCCGCGGACGAACGCCGTCGGAACGGCTCCGCTTCCCGTGCGCACCCACTGTACGGCTCCGAGCGCGACGTCCGGGGCTCCGTTGCTCACACACGTAGACTTCCGGGCCGTGAAGCTCCGCCTGCCCGGCCGCCGTGACCATGCCGAGACGACCACCGCCGCGCCCGGCGACGACGGCGAGCTGACCGGGCAGCTGGTGAAGGCCGGCGGCAAGGGCCGGCCGACGCCGAAGCGCAACGAGGCGCAGGGCCGGCGGCAGGGCCCTCCCCCGCCGCCGCCCACCACCCGCAAGGAGGCCTACAAGCGCATGCGCGAGCAGCAGGCGCTGCGCCGCGCAGAGGCCCGCCAGGGCATCGCCCGCGGTGAGACGGAGTACCTGCCCGCCCGCGACCGCGGCCCGGAGCGCAAGCTGGTGCGCGACCTCGTCGACAGCCGCCGCAACATCGGCAGCTTCTTCCTGGCCATCGCCGCGCTGGCCCTCATCGGCACCTTCGTGCCCAGCATGGCGGTGAAGAGCTACACGAGCTTCCTGCTGCTCGGTTTCTTCCTGCTGCTGATCATGGACTCGGTGGTGCTCGGGCGGAAGATCAAGCGCACCGTCCGCGAGCGGTTCCCCGACGGGGACCACAAGATGAAGGGCCTGGTCTGGTACGGCATCAGCCGGTCGACCATGATCCGCCGGTGGCGCTTCCCCAAGCCCGAGGTCCCGCTGGGCGCCGAGGTCTGAAAGAGGACCCCCTCCTCCCCACCCCTCGCACGCTCGGGGTGGGCCCCTGGAGGGGGCCATCGGGCGGTGGTCGGGCGCGGCGCCTAACGTCGCG
Organism: Blastococcus sp. SYSU DS1021; assembly: GCF_054050995.1. Lineage (NCBI taxonomy): Bacteria > Bacillati > Actinomycetota > Actinomycetes > Geodermatophilales > Geodermatophilaceae > Blastococcus > Blastococcus sp. SYSU DS1021. Next base: position 114,385 of record NZ_JBJHAL010000013.1, read on the forward strand.
GTCCGTGGAATTCAGACGCCTCGGCCGCTCCGGCCTGACCATCTCCGAGATCGCGTACGGCAACTGGCTGACCCACGGCGGGCAGGTGGAGGAGGACGCCGCGCACGCCTGCGTCCGGGCCGCCCTGGACGCCGGGATCACGACGTTCGACACCGCCGACGTCTACGCCGGCACCCGCGCCGAGACCGTCCTCGGGACGGCGCTCGCCGGCCACCGCCGGGAGTCGATCGAGCTCTTCACCAAGGTCTACTGGCCCACCGGTCCCGGCCGCAACGACCGCGGGCTGGGTCGCAAGCACGTCATCGAGAGCTGCCACGCCTCGCTGCGGCGGCTGCAGACCGATTACGTCGACCTGTACCAGGCCCACCGCTACGACCCGACGGTGCCGCTCGAGGAGACGATGACCGCCTTCGCCGACCTGGTCCGGTCGGGCAAGGCCCTCTACATCGGCGTCTCCGAGTGGAACGCCGAGCAGATCGCGTCCGGCGCAGCGCTGGCCCGCGAACTCGGCATCCAGCTGATCAGCAACCAGCCGCAGTACTCGATGCTCTGGCGGGTCATCGAGGCCGAGGTGGTGCCGACGTCGGAGAAGGAAGGGCTCTCCCAGATCGTCTGGTCGCCGCTGGCGCAGGGCATCCTCACCGGCAAGTACCGGCCGGGCGAGCAGCCGCCCGCCGACAGCCGGGCCGGTCACACCGAGGCCGGGCGGTCGATGCAGGGGTTCATGACCGACGACATCCTCGGCCGGGTGCAGCAGCTGCGGCCGATCGCCGAGGACCTCGGGCTGTCGATGGCCCAGCTGGCGCTCGCCTGGGTGCTGCAGAACGGCAACGTCGCCGCCGCCATCATCGGCGCGACGCGCCCGGAGCAGGTGCACGACAACGTCAAGGCCGCCGGCGTCCGCCTGGATGACGACGTCATGGCCAGGATCGACGAGGTCCTCGGGGACGTCGTGGAACGGGACCCCGCCAAGACCGCCCGCGGCTGAGGAGGCCGCACCACCTGACCCTCCACCTCACGTGGAGGGTCAGGTGGCGGCGAGCCCCATCGGTCCGTAGACCTTCTCGTCGCCGTCGAAGAGGGTCACCGTGGCCACCCCGCGGTCGAGCAGCTCCCGCCAGTTCTCCCCCAGCCACGACTCCGCGTCGCCCTGGTTGTCGGCCGCCGGCACCTCCACCCCCACCGCCGCGGGGTCGAGAGGGGATCCAGCGGGGTCCTCGAGACGCCAGTGCCAGCTCATGCAGGCAGGTTAGTGGCGAGGGCCACGCCGGGCGCATCGTTCCCCGGCTGTGATCACGGCGCCGGTTACGGGCCCGCCGCCGGGGGCATGGACCTGCATCGACCCCGCCCACCCGGAGGACCGATGAGCACACCCCGCCCCGACCCCACGGCCGGCGCGACCCGCGCGGCCGTGGACGCCGAGCCCCAGAACGCATCCACCGGTGAGTTGATCGGCCGGCTGACCGAGCAGATCAGCCGCCTGGTCCGGGACGAGGCCCGCCTCGCCCAGGTGGAGATGACCCAGAAGGCGAAGAGACTGGGCGTCGGCGCCGGCCTCTTCGGGGCCGCCGGCCTCGTCGCCTTCTTCGGGCTGGCCGCCCTCATCACGACCGCCATCCTCGCCCTGGCGCTGATCATGCCCGCCTGGCTGGCCGCGCTGATCGTCACCCTGGTCCTCTTCGCCATCGCGGGCGTCCTCGCCCTCGTGGGCAAGAAGGACGTCCAGAAGGGATCCCCGCCGGTGCCCACGGAAGCCATCTCCAGCGTCCAGGCCGACATCACGACCGTGAAGGAGAGTGCACGCCGGTGAGCACGCCCAGCGGGTCGCGACCCGACGACGCACAGTCCAGCAACGGGCCGACGCAGCCCGACGAGATCCGGGCCGACATCGAGGCGACCCGCGAGCAGCTCGGCCGCACGGTCGACGAGCTCAGCCAGCGCCTCGACGTGCCCGCCCGCGCCAAGGAGGGCGCCGCCCGGGCCAAGGACACCGCCGTCGAGACCTACCGCGAGAGCCCCCCGGCGTTCGCCGGCGCCGGCGCGGCGCTGGCCGGTCTGGTGGGTCTAGTGCTGTGGCGTCGGCGGCGCGCGCGGCGACGGGCCAGCACCGAGGAGCTCCTGGTCGGTGCGCGCGTGGGCCGCAGGCGCGAGGCCAAGCGGGCGCGCCGGGAACTGGCCGCCCGGCGTGCCGCCGCGCGGAAGGCTGCCAAGCGGGCCGAGAAGCAGGCCCGTCGGGATGCGAGGAGGAAGCGTTGAGCAAGGGAGCCAAGCTCGCCTACCGGCCGATCGGCCTGGCGGCGGGTATCGCGGCCGGTGCCGTGTCGGGTGCGGTCTTCAAGCAGGTGTGGAAGCGCATCAGCGGCGAGGACGACGCACCGGACGCGCTGCAGGGCGAGTACCCGATGTGGGAGATCGTCGTCTCGGCCGCGCTCCAGGGCGCGATCTTCGCGGCCACCAAGGCGACCATCGACCGCCTGGGGGCGCAGGGCTTCACCAAGCTCACCGGGGCGTGGCCGGGCGACTGACCCGGCGCGGTGGCCGGGCACCGCACCCGGCCACCGCCGACCCCACCACCCCGCGGCCGGTCGCCGGCCCAGCACCAGGGAGAGCTCATGACCGGCACCCGGCCACGGGAGAGCGCCGTCGACCGGATCCGCCAGCGGGTCGAGGAGAAGGCGGCCCGACGCGCAGCAGCGGCGAGATCCGCAGCCGGCGGCACGCAGTCCGGAGACCCCGATCGGCTCCCGCCGGACGCGCCCGCGCCCGAGCAGCTGCCGGGCATCCGGGCCGCGAACCCGCTGCAGATCCCGGCCGGCGGCTGGAAGCAGGTGCTCAAGCGCGCCTGGGCGGAGAACAACGCCGACAACATGCCGATCATCGCCGGCGGGGTGGCGTTCTTCGGCTTCCTGTCGATCTTCCCGGCGCTCCTGGCGCTGATCTCCATCTACGGCCTGGTCGTCTCCCGCGAGCAGGCCGCCGCCCAGGTCCAGGAGTTGACCACCGGGCTCCCCGAGGACGCCCGTGCGCTCATCGAGGCCCAGGTCGCCAACATCACCGACGCCGGTGGCGCGCTCACCTGGGGCCTCGTCCTGTCGATCCTCGCCGCGCTCTGGACCGCCTCCGGCGGCGTGAACAACCTGGTCAAGGCGGTGAACATCGCCTACGACGAGGTCGAGACCCGCAACTTCCTGAAGCTCCGCGCGCTCTCGCTGGCCCTGACCCTCGGTGCGATCGTCTTCGTCGTCCTGACCATCGGCCTGGTCGCCGTCGTCCCGTTCGTGCTGGACGCGCTGCCGCTGGGCGGGGTCGCGAGCGTGCTCGCCCAGATCGCCCGTTGGGTCCTGCTGCTGCTCGTCGTCAGCGGATCGCTGGCCGTCCTCTACCGGGTCGCCCCCGACCGGGACGCGCCGCGGCTGCGGTGGGTGAGCCTCGGCTCGGTCGTCGTCACCCTGGTGTGGGCGGTGGTGAGCCTGGGCTTCAGCTTCTACGTCAACAACTTCGGCTCCTACAACGAGACCTACGGCGCGATCGCCGGCGTCATCGTCCTGATGCTGTGGCTGTACCTGACCTGCTACCTGGTCCTCCTCGGCGCGGAGATCAACTCCGAGGCCGAGCACCAGACCGGGATGGACACCACCGACGGCGAGCCGCTGCCGATGGGTGAGCGGGACGCGGTGAAGGCCGACACGCTGCCGGCCAAGGCCGAGCCGGAGAAGGGCGACAGCGACCCCACCCGCAAGAACGCGCCCTAGCGAGCGGTCCGGCTCAGCGCACGTGCGAGGGCACGAAGGGCGGGCGCACGACCTCGACGGCTTCCCGACGACCCCGGACGTCGACGGCGAGCCGGTCGCCCTCGACCACACCGGCGGCGGTGTCCAGCAGCGCCAGCCCGATGCCCGTCCGCAGCGTCGGCGAGAAGGTCCCACTGGTCACCTCGCCCACGCGGGCGTCGTCGGCGCCGAGCACCGCCATGCCCGGGCGCGGGATCCCGCGCCCGGTCGCCTTCAGGCCCCAGAGCAGCCGGGTCGGGCCCGCCTCCTTCTCGGCCAGCAGGGCCGCGCGCCCCCAGAATGCCGGCTTGCGCCAGCCGACGGCCCAGCCGGCGCGGGCCTGGACGGGGCTGATCTCGCGGGAGAGCTCGTGCCCGTGCAGCGGGTATCCCATCTCGGTCCGCAGCGTGTCCCGCGCACCGAGTCCGCACGGCCGGATGCCGAGGTCCTGCCCCGCCTCCAGCAGGGCGTCCCACATCTCCCCCGCCCGGTCGGCGCCGACGAGGAGCTCGTAGCCGTGCTCGCCGGTGTAGCCGGTGCGGCACACGGTCACCTCGGCGCCGGCCCCCCCGGTGCCCGTCACGAACGACATGTAGCCGATCTCGCCCGGGACGCCGAGCAGCTCCAGCACCTGCAGCGACCGCGGGCCCTGCACGGCCAGGACGGCGACCTCGGTGTGCCGGTCCGCCACCGCGACGCCCGCCGGAGCGATGTCGGCGAGCCGGCCGAGCACCTCGGCGGCGTTCGCCGCGTTGGGCACCAGCAGGACGTCGTCCGGCCCGTGCAGGTAGACGATCAGGTCGTCCACCACTCCCCCGGCGCCGGCCTCGCCGTCGGGCACGCAGCACATCGTGTACTGCGCCTGGCCAGGCCCGATGCGGGACAGGTCGTTGGTCAGGCAGGAGTCGACGAACGCGGCGGCGCCCGGCCCGCGGACCGTGCCGGTGCCCAGGTGGGAGACGTCGAACAGCCCCACGCCCTCCCGGACGGCGGCGTGCTCGGCGAGAACACCCCCGCCGGCGTACTCGATCGGCATCGACCAGCCGCTGAAGTCGGCGAGCTTGGCTCCGGCGGCGACGTGCCGGTCGTGGAGGGGCGAGGTCAGCGGGGTCACGGGAGGGACGCTAGCGCGGCCCCGCATGGTGACGTGCTGGAACGGCCCCGTCGCAGGAACCCGGCGCGAGCCCGGCGACGTGCTGGAACGGCCCCGTCGCAGGAACCCGGCGCGAGCCCGGCGACGTGCTGGAACGGCCCCGTCGCAGGGACCCGGCGCGAGCCCGGCGACGTGCTGGAACGGCCCCGTCGCAGGGACCCGGCGCGGGCGGAGCGAGTGCTGGGGGGCGACGGGGTCCTTCTAGGATCGATGGGTGCCGCCGACGATCTCCGCCACCGACCACCCGCTCGAGAAGCTGACCGGCGACGCCGTCGTCGTCGCCGTCGGCAAGGGGCCCGACGGGCCGCTCCCGACACCCGGCGCGGAGGCGCTCGACCGCCTGCTCGGCGGCCGCCTGCTCCCCGCGCTGACCGACCTGGGCGCCCGCGGCGCCGAGGACGAGGTGACCCGCCTGCCCTCGTTCGGCCAGGGGCCCTTCCCGGTCGTCGCCGTCGTGGGCCTGGGCGCGCCCGAGCCGTCCGGCGGCTACCGCGCCGAGGCCGTGCGCCGGGCCGCCGGTGCGGCCAGCCGCGCGCTGCGCGGCCGGCGCTCGGTGGTGAGCCTCCTGGCCGCCGTGGGCGGGACGCCCGACGCCGAGCGGCTGCACGCCGTCGGCGAGGGGTCCCTGCTGGGTGCGTACGAGTTCACCGCCTACAAGTCGCAGCTGCCCGCCGACCGCCCGGCCCCGCCGAGCGAGTTCACCATCGTCGTGCCCGGCGCCGGTGCCGCCGAGGCGGCCCTGCGCCGCGTCCGCGCCGTCGCCGACGCCGTCGCCCTCGTGCGCGACCTGGTGAACACCCCGCCGAACGACCTGTACCCGGCCGAGCTGGCCGCCCGCGGTGCCGCCGCCGGCGAGAAGCTCGGGCTCACGGCGGAGATCCTCGACGAGGACGCACTGGCGGCCGGCGGGTACGGCGGCATCCTCGCCGTCGGGGGCGGGTCCACCCGCAAGCCGCGCCTGCTGCGCCTGGCCTACGCCGGCGCGGGCGCGCGCAAGAAGGTCGCGCTGGTGGGCAAGGGCATCACCTTCGACAGCGGCGGCATCTCGATCAAGCCCGCCGCGAAGATGGAGGACATGAAGAGCGACATGGCCGGCGCCGCGGCCGTGATCGCCACCGTGTGCCTCGTGGCACAGCTGGGGCTGCCGGTCGAGGTCGTCGCGACCGTGCCGATGGCGGAGAACCTGCCCAGCGGCACGGCCTACCGCCCGGCCGACGTGATCACCTTCCGCAACGGCAAGAAGGCCGAGATCACCAACACCGACGCCGAGGGGCGGGTCGTGCTGGCCGACGCGATCGCCCGCGCGGCCGAGGACTCCCCCGACGTCCTGCTGGAGACCTCCACCCTCACCGGCGCGCAGATGGTCGCCCTCGGCGCCCGCACCTCGGGCGTGATGGGCAGCGACGACCTGCGCGACGCGGTCATCGCCGCGGCGGACCGCAGCGGCGAGTCGATGTGGCCGATGCCGCTGCCGCCGGAGCTCCGGAAGGGGATCGACTCGACGGTCGCGGACTTCGTCAACGCCAACACCGACCGCATGGGCGGGATGCTCGTCGGCGGGCACTTCCTCGCCGAGTTCGTGCCGGCCGGGCTGCCGTGGGCGCACATCGACATCGCCGGCCCGAGCTACAACACCTCGGCGCCCTGGGGTTACACGCCGAAGGGCGGGACCGGCGTCCCGGTCCGCACCCTGCTCGCCACCATCGAGGCCCTCATCGCCGACTGACCTCTGATGATCAGGTGACCTGATCAAACGGGGTGCTGGGGGGGGGGGGGGGGGGGGGGGGGCGGGGCCCCCCCGCCCCCGGCCCCCCGCCGCCGGGCCGGGGGCGCCCCCCCCCGCGCCGCCCCCC